>DATEQI010000244.1:0-2921 GCA_035272805.1 Alphaproteobacteria bacterium
GCGCGAGGAGGCCCGTCAGCACGATGGCGAGAAGTGTGGTCAGCATGAGCACGATCATCCAGCCGCCGATCGCGTTATGGCCGAGGCTGCGTTCGGGGGCTAAGCGCAGGAGGTCGCTTGCATGCTGCTTCACTTGAGCCCAGCCGCTGAGGAAGGAAGCGAAGCGCGCATGCTCGCCGCCGCAGATGCCCCAGCCCAGGCGAAAGAGGAGGAGAAGCACGACGACGTAGCCGCCGGTCAGGTGAAGGGCGAAGAGCAAGCCGTGCGGGCGGCCGGCACTCGTGAAGTAGGCGAGGACGATCGAGGCGACCAACGCCCAATGGAAAAGCCGCGTCGGCAGGTCCCACACTTTGATCATGCGCATGTCGATCGTCTCGCTTCGATTTTCGGGATGGCGCTGGGTCAGGGGAGCGCATTGTCCGCGCCCGAGCTGAACAGGGGATGAATAGGGGAAAGCGGAAGACGACTACGCCGGCAAGGAGCGGGCTCGCGCGCCTAACGCCGGCGGCACGCCTCAGCCCCGCCGCTTGAAGTGCCGCCCCAGCACCAGCAAGGAGAGCATCTCGAAGAGCATCTGGGCGCCGACCATCGCGGTGTTGCTGGTCGGGTCGTATTGCGGGGCCACCTCGACCACGTCGCCGCCGACAACGTCGATGCCCCTGAGGCCGTGGAGAATCTCCTGCGCCTCGCGCGGGGTGAGCCCGCCCGCCTCGGGCGTGCCGGTGCCGGGGGCGAAGGCGGGGTCGAGGCCGTCGACGTCGAAGGAGATGTAGGTGGGGCCGTCGCCCACCACGTCGCGCGCCCTCTCGACCACGCCCGCAATGCCCATCCGCATCACGTCCTCGATGTGGAGCACGGTCATGCCGGAGTCGTAGGAGAACTCCCAGAGGAACTCGGCCGGCCCGCGGATGCCGATCTGGATGGTGCGCTCGGGGTCGAGCGCCCCCTCGAGCACGGCCAGGCGGAAGGGGCCGCCGTGGTTGAACTTCGAGCCGTCGTATTCGCCGCCGGTATCGCAATGGGCGTCGATATGGACGAGGCCCAGAGGGCGCTTGTGCCCGAGCGCCTTGAGGATCGGAAAGGTGACCGAGTGGTCGCCGCCGACCGAGAGCGGCCGCACGCCCGCCGCCTCGATGCGCGCATAGAAGGCGGCGATGTCCTCGATGCACTGCTCGAGGCTGTAGCGCGAGCGCATCGGCACGTCGCCGATGTCCGCTGCCTTGCATTCGGCGAGGGGGACCACCTTGAGCGCGTGGTTGTAAGGGCCGATGCGCTCGACCCCGCGCACGGCGCGCGGGCCGAGCCGGGCGCCGGAGCGGTTGGTCACGCCCAAATCCATCGGCACGCCCACGAGCGCCACGTCGAGCCCGGCGAAGTCGTCCGCCTCGGCCGCCTCGGGCCGATAGGGCGCGTCGAGCAGGGTCGAGACGTCGGCATAGGGCAGCTTGCGCCGGTCGCGGCTCTTGAAGACGAGCGAGACGACCTTCTTGAACTCGGGATCGAACACGTCGCTGCCCTTGGCGTCGGCGTACTTCGCGCGCAGGGCCTCGAGCTTGGCTTTGTCGTACACGGCGGCACCCGGTGATGGCGGGGCCATTATGGCCGTCTCGCCACGGCTTGCAAAGCAGCGGCTTCCGCAGGTGAGTTTTGGGTGGAGAGCGGACCTCGGGGCGGCTTAACGTCAGTCTCAGGATGTCGTTGTTGGATGAAGTCGCGGATCGAGCGCGAACGGCTCCTGTGAGCGGACGGCGTAAGCGCCAGCCGCGCTCGTGCGGACGAAGATCAGGTTCCAGCTATGGCTCGACACCGCGCTCGGGATCACGATGAACTTGTGGCGTGCGAGCAATGCGGTCCCGAATGCCTGCTGCCCGGCGCTGGGAATGCCCGGCCGCAGCCAGTTGGGATTGGGAACGGATGTCGGCTCTACGACGTAAACGCTCGAGCGCTCGGCTATAGTCATCGACGTGAGCACGTGCGGAACCGTGTCCAGCGCCTTGAAGCCCGTGTGAACCGCGACCTCGAGGATGGCCGTTGCCGGGTCGATCGAGCAGTAAACCGCTCGGACGCCCTTGCCGTTCCAGCGGCCGCCCGCCCCGTAGGCTCCTTCGCCGCTGTCCCAGCTCCCGGCGAGCATCGCGTGGTCGAGACGCCACGCTACAAGCTCATTGCCGCCAAGCGCCCCGGGAAGCGGCGTCACGTGTAGACGCCGTACTCGAGACGCTCGAGGAAGTCCTCGACCATCTCCACGCCCGCGGGTGTTGCCAAGAGGTCGATCGGCCGTCGCTGGTCGAGGCCGATGGCGGGCCGCTCGAGCCACTGCTCCGCTTCTTCCTGCGATCCGAGCACTGCAGTCGCCTTGGCCAGGATCTCGGCAAACTTCCAAGTTCGCCCGCTCTGCTCCTGGCTGAGCGGCTCTGCGGGCGCGTTCTTGCGGCGCTGCAGGGTGCGCAGGCTGATCCCGACGGCCTTCTCGAGGGACGTCGCCCAATGGATGATCACGAGGCTGTCGATGAGGTGAGTCAACGCCCTTCCCGGCAACCCCTCAAGAAGCAACTCGTGCGCATCGAGCGAGTTTCTCACTTGGCGGCGGAGGATGCGGGCGCCGCCGAGGAGGTCTGCCACACGCTGAATTTCGGCTGTCTCGGTTACGGGCGTCTCATGTCCACCAAGGCGAGCCATCGCTGCCCTCCGTCACCTGTCGTATTTTATATGACACATGACGCGCCTGATTTCAAGGCAGCATCGAACGTCCGCAACGAACGAAAGCCGAGATTTAGAGTAGACGCTGCTCTACATCTCGCCACGGCTTGCAAGGCTACCCCCCACCCTGCCCTCCCCCTCAAGGGGGGAGGGAAAATTTTTCCGGACATGCGATACGCGCCCCCTCCCCCCTCTTGAGCTAGTTGATGCACACATCTTTG
>DATEQI010000245.1:0-8118 GCA_035272805.1 Alphaproteobacteria bacterium
GTGCTGGCGCACCTCGATCTCTACCTCGAGCGTTACGAGACCGAGGCGCAAAAGCGCGGCACGCAAATCCATTGGTGCCGCACGCCCCAGGAGGCCCGCGACGCCGTGCTCGCGATCTGCCGCCGCCTCGGCGCCAAGACGGTGACCAAGGGCAAGACGATGATCGGCGAGGAGATCGCCATCAACGACTATCTCGAGGAGAACGGCATCGTCCCCGTCGAGACGGACCTCGGCGAGTACATCATCCAGCTGCGCCACGAGCCGCCGAGCCACATCATCGCCCCTGCCATCCATCTCACCAAGGACCAGGTCTCCGACACCTTCCTCGCGAGCCACCGGCAATACGGCAAGACGCGCCGGCTCGAGGAGGCGGCCGAGATGCTCGCCGAGGCGCGCGAGATCCTGCGCGCGAAATTCATCGCCGCGGACGTCGGCATCACCGGCGCTAACTTCCTCATCGCCGAGACGGGCTCGTCCGTGATCGTCACCAACGAGGGCAACGGCGACCTCACCCAGACGCTGCCCAAGGCGCATATCGTCCTCGCCACGCCCGAGAAGCTGGTGCCCACGCTCGAGGATGCGACGACGATCCTGCGCCTGCTCGCGCGCTCGGCGACGGGGCAGGAGATGTCGGTCTACACCACCTTCTCGACCGGCCCGCGCCGGCCAGAGGACCGCGACGGCCCGGGCGAATACCACGTCGTCATCCTCGACAACGGCCGCACGGCACTCATTGGCAGCGAGTTCCAGGATATCCTGCGCTGCATCAAGTGCGGCGCCTGCATCAACCATTGCCCGGTCTACAACGCGATCGGCGGGCACGCCTACGGCTGGGTCTATCCGGGCCCGATGGGCTCGGTGCTGACGCCGGCGATCATCGGCATCGAGGCCGCGGCGCATCTGCCCAACGCCTCCACCTTTTGCGGCCGCTGCGAGAGCGTGTGTCCGATGAAAATCCCGCTGCCCAAGATGCTGCGGCACTGGCGCGAGAAGGAATTCGACAAGGGGCTCACGCCGCAGCACTTCCGCCTCGGCCTCAAGCTCTGGGCCTGGCTCGCGCGCCGCCCGCCCCTCTACCGCCTCGCCACGCGCTTGGGCATGGGGATGCTCGGGCTCGCGGGCCGGAACAAGGGCCGCTTCCGCACGCTCCCGCTCGCGCGCGGCTGGACCGAGGGCCGCGATCTCCCGAGTCCGGAGGGTCCGACCTTCCAGGCGCTTTGGGCGGCGCAGCAGGGGAGCGACCGGCCGTGAGTGCCGCGCGCGACCAGATCCTGGCGGGCGTGCGCCGCGCGCTTGGCAAGAGCGGCAGCGACGGCGCGCGCAAAGCGCTCGTGGACGCGCGTATCGAGACGCACGCGCGCAATTTGGTGCCCAAGCGCGCGGAGCTCGACCGTGCCGGCCAGCTCAAGCTCTTTCTCGAGATGGCCGAGAAGGCGGCGGCGACGGTCGCGCGCGTTGAGCGCTTGGCCGACGTGCCGGCTGCCGTCGCCGACTTCCTCGCGGCGCAGAACCTGCCGGCGCGGCTCCGCCTCGCCCCCGATCCGGCGCTCACCCGGCTACCCTGGTCCGAGCGTGCGCTCCTCAAGATCGAGACGGGCACGGCGCAAGGGAGCGACACGGCGAGTCTCACGCCTGCCTTTGCCGGCATCGCCGAGACGGGAACCCTCATGCTCGTCTCCGGGCCGGAAACTCCGACCACGCTCAACTTCCTGCCGGACAACCATCTCGTCCTCCTCTCCGAGGGTCAGCTCGTCGGTCCCTACGAGGATGCTTGGGACCGTCTGCGCGCCGCCTACCGGGGCGAGGCCTGGCCCCGCACGGTCAACTTCATCACCGGCCCGTCGCGCTCGGCCGACATCGAGCAGCAGCTGCAGATGGGCGCGCACGGGCCGCGGCGCCTCCACATCATCCTGGTGGCGGAGGGAAGCGATGGTGAAGCCCAAGGCTGAGGCGCAGCGCCCGAGGCTCAAGGAGGCCGACCTCGAGCTCTGGGCGCATGTCACCCGCGATACGCGGCCGCTGCCGCGCCGCAAGCGGCTTGCGGCGGCGCGCTCTCCTGATGATCGCGGCGAAAGGCCGGAAGAAGGACATAGCAGTGCGGCGGCGGCGCCGTCGCGGGCGCCGCGGCACCCGGCGCATGGCCCTACCCCGCCTCGCCTGCCCGAGCTCTCGCTCGATGCGGCTCCCGGCCTCGACGCGAGGAGTGCCGAGCGGCTGCGGCGCGGAGAGCTGCCGATCGAGGCGCGGCTCGACCTCCATGGCCATAGCCAGGACGAGGCGCAGGAGGCACTCCTCGCCTTCGTCGAGCGCGCCTGGCACGAGCGTCGGCGCGCGCTCCTCGTCATCACCGGCAAGGGGCGGCGGGGCGAGGGCGAAGGTGTGTTGCGCGCTGCCGTGCCGCGCTGGCTCAATGCGGCGCCGCTCAGGGGGCACCTCTTGGCCTTTGCCCGCGCCCAGCCCAAGGACGGGGGTGCGGGTGCCCTCTACCTCCTCTTGCGCCGCCAGCGCTGAGACGGGTGCGGCCATGACGCCCTTCGGCGAGCGGGTGCGGGCCTTGCGCTTGAAGCGCGGCGTCACCTTGCGCGCGATGGCGGCCTCGCTCCAGCTCTCGGCGGCCTATCTCTCCGCCCTCGAGCACGGCCGGCGCGGCCGGCCGACCGACGGGCTCGTGCATCAGGTCTGCGGCTATTTCGGGCTCTTCTGGGACGATGCCGAGGAGCTCAGGCGCCTGGCGCGGCTCTCGCACCCGCGCGTGACGGTGGATACCGCCGGCCTCTCGCCGGCCAAGACCGAGCTCGCCAACCTGCTCGCCGAGCGCATCCGCGCGCTTCCGGAGCCGCAAGTCAAGGAGGCGCTGCGCCTCTTGAAGCCGGCCGAGCGGCAGAAGTCGAGCTAGTCGACGCGCGCTCGAGATCGCCGGGACCGGGCGAAAAGGCTTCGCATCTATCTGCCGTATTGGCTTGAAGCGGTGGACAGGCGCGCCCATTCAGCATATGCTAGGGCATATGCCTATGGGAGGTAGCCGTGAGCCGCGAGCGGCATGTGAAGCTTTTCAAGAACGGCCGAAACCAGGCGGTGCGGATTCCCCGCGAGTTCGAGCTTCCCGGCGAGGACGCGATCATGCGCAAGGAAGGCGAGCGGCTGATCATCGAGCCCGCCCCGCCGAAATCCCTGCTCGCGCTGCTGGCAACCTTGGCACCGCTCGATGAGGATTTTCCGCCGATCTCCGACTCGGCTCCGGATGGCGTCGAATTTTGATGCGCTACTTGCTCGATACCAACGTCGTCTCCGACCTCATCCGCAACCCGCAGGGCCGTGTGGCCGGACACATCCGCAAGGTCGGCGAAGCGCAGGTCTGCACCAGCATCATTGTCGCGGCGGAATTGCGTTACGGGGCTACGAAAAGGGGCTCGCCGCGACTCACGACTCAGCTTGAAGTGGTGCTTGGCGCGCTCGAGGTGCTACCCTTCGAGGCGCCCGCCGATGCCGTCTATGGCCTGATCCGCAGCCGGCTCGAACAGGCCGGCCGGCCGATCGGCGGCAACGTTCTCCTCATCGCCGCTCAGGCCATCGCACTCGGCTACACCATCGTCAGCGACAACGAGGGGGAGCTCGCCCGCATCGACGGTCTTCCTCGCGAGAATTGGCTACTCCAAACATGATGAATTTCTGGGACCGTTCCGACGGGAAAACAGCTTGAATCTATGCCTGATCGGGCATAATTTGGATTACGAGCAATGGTCAAAAAGCGAGAAGCCGACATCCCGGTGACCGCGAGCAGCGGCAACGTGTTCGCCGACATGGGTTTGGCCGAGCCCGAGGAGGAGCTGACCAAGGCGCAGCTTGCGAGCCACATCCGGCAGGTGATCAAGCGTCAGCATCTGACCCAGGTCGCGGCGGCGGCGCTCATGGGCATCGATCAGCCGAAGGTGTCGGCCCTCCTCAACGGACGGCTCGCGAACTTCTCCAGCGAGCGCCTGATGCGTCTCTTGACCGCGCTCGACCAGGATGTGGACATCACGGTCAGGACGAAGCCGCGCAATCGGGCGCACGGCCGCATCCGCGTCATCGGCGAGGCGCATGCGTGATGAGGCACCGGCAAAGGGCGAGGCGGCTTGAGCGAGCCGACTCGAATCCGCGCGCGCACCACGCTCAGGCAATTTCGCTCAGGTACCACTCGATGTAGCGGCGCTCGTTGTATTCCATGGGCGCCAGCGGACCGGGCTCGAAGAAGCGCGAACGCACGCCGCGCTGCGCTCCCTCGATGATGCGCTTGTCGGCCTCGCTGGTGACCTGCCAGAGCCAGACGAGCCGCGCGCGATCGTAATCGATGCCTTCCCGCGCGTCTCCGCGCACGAGCCAGATCAGCTCCATCTCGCAACTCTCGAGGCTCCTCGGGGTGAAGCGGTAGACCACGCCGTGGTCCGGATAGGCGAGGAGGAAGCTCGCTCCGCCGACGTGGATCGAGGTGACGCCGCCGTCGTAATCGGTGAAATCGCCCATCAGCGGCGCCACGGGCTTGCCGTCCGGGCTCCCGGTCGCGACCCCCTCGTAGAGCGCGTAGCGGAAGCAGTCGATCGTCTCCTCGCCCCCCTCGGAGGAGCGCCAGAGGTCGCGCGTCTCGACCTCGATGCCGAGTGCGCGGGTGCGCTCGCGCATGCGCGCGTTCAGCTTCTCGATGCGCGGCAGCGGCTGCTCGAGCGCGTGCAGCCTCGAGTACTCCGGATGTGCCGGGCTGCAATGGTAGCATTCCACGTAATTCTCGACGGCGAGCTTCCAGTTCGCCGCGATGGCGTAGGTCTCGCGGTGCGCCACTTTCGCAGCGCTCCAGCCATAGCGGCCGCAGGACGCGCGCACGGTCGCCGCCACCGGCTCGAAATCGAGCGGGGTTGCCGCGAAGGAGAGGAAGAGCAGCCCTTCGGCCTCGCGCAAGTGGAGGCGCTTCAGCCCGTGCGCCGCGAGATCGAAGCCGGCAGGCATGTGCCGCGCCGCTTTCAGGCTGCCGTCGAGCCCGTAGGTCCAGGCATGGTAGGGGCAGACGAAGAACTCGGTATGCCCGGCCGTCTCGGTTGAGACCTCCGAGCCGCGGTGGCGGCAAACGTTCAGCATGGCGTTGAGCTCGCCGCCCGCCCCGCGCGCGATGATCACCCGCTCGCCGGCGATGGCGACGGTCAGATAGTCGCCGGGACGGGCGGCACTCGAGGCATGCCCGGCGCAGAGCCAATGGCGGTGGAAGATGCGCTGCAGGTCGCGCTCGTAGATCTCGGGGTCGCTGTAGAAGGCGCCGGCGAGCCCGCGTCCCGGCTCCTGCGCGGCGACGAGGGCGGCGATGCGCGCAGGCGCTCTTGTCTCCTTTACCGGGGAAATCGCGGCCATCTCGCTCCTCCCGTTGGTCGGGAGCGTAGCAATTATCGGCCCAGCTTCCCAGCCCGGACGGTGCCGTCCCTCACCCTTCCCGTCGCGAGAGCGACGGGCCCCTTCCCTCTCCCGCAAGCGGGAGAGGGTGGCCGCGAAGCGGCCGGGTGAGGGAACGCTCCGCCTAGAGGATGAACTTCGAGAGGTCCGCGTTCTTGGCGAGGTCGCCCACGTGCTTCTGCACATAGGCGGCGTCGATGGTGATCTCGAGCCCGGGCTGGTCGGTCGCGGTGAAGCTGATCTCGTCCAAGAGGCGCTCCATCACGGTGTGGAGGCGCCGGGCGCCGATGTCCTCGACGCCGCGGTTGACCTCGGCCGCGAGATCGGCGATCGCGGCGATCGCGTCGTTGTCGAAGTCGAGCTTGACCTCCTCGGTCGCGAGCAGCGCCTTGTACTGCTTGATGAGGCTGTTCTCCGGCTCGGTCAGGATGCGGATGAAGTCGTCGCGGTTGAGCGCCTTGAGCTCGACGCGGATGGGGAGACGCCCCTGGAGCTCGGGCAGGAGGTCCGAGGGCTTCGCCAGATGGAAGGCGCCCGAGGCGATGAAGAGCACGTGATCGCTTTTGACGGCGCCGTGCTTGGTCGCGACCGAGGTGCCCTCGATGAGCGGCAGGAGGTCGCGCTGCACGCCCTCGCGGCTCACGTCGGCGCCGATGCGCTCGGAGCGCACGGTGATCTTGTCGATCTCGTCGAGGAAGACGATGCCGTTCTGCTCGACCGCCTGGATCGCCTCGCGCACGAGCTTCTCCTGGTCGAGGAGCTTGTCGCTCTCCTCGGCGAGCAGCACCTCGTGGGACTCGGCGACGCTCATGCGCCGGGGCCGCGTGTTGCCGCCGAAGGCCTTGCCCAGCACCTCGTTGAGATTGATCATGCCCATCTGGGCGCCGGGCATGCCGGGAATCTCGAACGTCGGCAGCTGGCCGAGGCTCTGGCCCTGCACCTGGACCTCGATCTCCTTGTCGTCGAGCTGGCCCTCGCGCAGCATCTTGCGGAACTTCTGGCGCGTGTCCTGTCCGGCGTTCTGACCGACGAGCGCGTCGAGCACGCGCTCCTCCGCGGTGAGCTCGGCGCGCGCCGCCACCTCCTTGCGCTTGCGCTCGCGCGTGAGCGCTATCGAGATCTCGACGAGGTCGCGCATGATCGATTCGACGTCGCGGCCGACATAGCCGATCTCGGTGAACTTGGTGGCCTCGACCTTGAGGAAGGGCGCTTGCGCCAGGCGCGCCAGGCGCCGCGCGATCTCGGTCTTGCCGCAGCCGGTCGGTCCGATCATCAGGATGTTCTTGGGCAGCACCTCCTCGCGCAGCTCGTCGGAGAGCTGCTGGCGGCGCCAGCGGTTGCGCAAGGCGACCGCGACCGCGCGCTTCGCGTCCGCTTGGCCGACGATGTAGCGGTCGAGCTCGGAGACGATCTCGCGCGGCGTCAAGCTGGCGCTTTGGGATGCCGGGAGCGGCCGGTTCATAGGGCCTCGACGACGATGTTGGTGTTGGTGTAGATGCAGATGCCCGCGGCGATCTCGATCGCGCGCCGCGCGATCGTCTCGGCGTCCGCGTCGTCACGGTCGAGGAGCGCGCGCGCGGCGGCGAGCGCGTAAGGGCCGCCCGAGCCGATGCCGATCAAGCCGTCCTCGGGCTCGAGCACGTCGCCGTTGCCCGAAAGGATGAGCGAGGTCCGGGCGTCGGCCACCGCCATCATGGCCTCGAGCCGGCGCAGGTAGCGGTCGGTGCGCCAGTCCTTGGCGAGCTCGACGCAGGCGCGGGTGAGCTGGTTCGGGTGCTTCTCGAGCTTGCCCTCGAGCCGCTCGAAAAGCGTGAAGGCGTCCGCCGTGGCGCCCGCGAAGCCGCCGATCACCGAGCCGTCGCCCAGGCGGCGCACCTTGCGTGCATTGGACTTGATCACCGTCTGGCCGAAGCTCACCTGGCCGTCGCCGGCGATGACGACGCGGCCGCCCTTGCGCACGCAAAGGATGGTGGTGCCGTGCCATAGGCTCATCTCGTTTTCGGCCATGGGTCCTCGGTAGAAGCTTGGATGCCGGGATGTCGCGCGAAACGCTCGGGCAGTCGCTCTCCATTTGGGGAACGGCGGGGCCGCGGTCAAGGGCCGGCCCGCCCGACCCCCGGCACCCGGCCCGGGCGGGCGGCTATTCGCGCGTGAGCTCTAGCGTGAAGCGGTAGGGCGACTGCTCGGTGCCGGCGATGATCTCGTTGTCGCCGGCTTTGAGGATGGCGATGTTGCCCCCCGCCTTGGGGCCGATACGCACCCCGTTCACCACCGTACCGAGGCGGCTGCCGCAGTCCCGCACCACGAGGCCGCGGCGGCTCTCTTCGATGGCGAAATGCCGGCGCGACAGATTGAACGGCTTGAAGTCCTCGAACGTGAGATCGTTGTCCTCGGTCGGCGGCGGCTCCCCCTTGACCGAGTTGCGCCCCACCCGGAAGGGGAGCGAGGTCACCTCGACCCCCTCCGTCCGCATCAACCGCTCGAGGTACTCGCTCCCCGGCAGGAGCCGGAGCTTGACGCCTGGGCCGACGCGTGCTGCCGCTGCAGGGTCGTCCTCGCCCGCCTCGTCGGCGGCGTGAAGCGGCGGCGCCTTGAGAGAGGCCTCCTCCTCGGCATGGAGGCGGGAGAGCAGCGTCTTCAGCACCGGCCGCGCCAGGTCGGACTGCCGGTTGACGGCGTTGAGGAAGCCCATGCGGCTGATGG
>DATEQI010000246.1:0-3943 GCA_035272805.1 Alphaproteobacteria bacterium
CCGACGGCACCATGACGGAGGAGGACCGGGCGCGGATCGCGACCGAGCTCGACGTGCCGCTCTCCGACGTGGAGCGCATCGATATCCACTTCGCGCGGCCCGACCAGTCGCTCAACACCACCATCGGCGAGGACGGCTCCATGGAGCTTCAGGATCTCATCGCCGACGTGCGTCCCTCGCCCGAGACCGTCGTCACCGGCCGGCGCGACCGCAAGATCCACCTCGCCTGGCTGAACGAGGCGATGGAGACGCTTTCCGAGCGCGAGCGGCGCGTGATCGAGAGCCGTTTCCTCGGCGACGACAAGACCACGCTCGCCGAGATCGGCGAGACCTTCGGCGTCACCAAGGAGCGCATCCGGCAGATCGAGCGCCAGGCACTCGTCAAGCTGCGCACCGCCATGAAGGCGCATGTCCCGGAGGGTGCCGAGCTCTTCGGCGCCTGAGCGGAGCGATTCACGACATCGGGAGAATACTCGTCATTGCGAGGCGCCCGAAGGGCGCCGAAGCAATCCAGGACCGGTTTCGCACCAAGCGTGCTGGATTGCTTCGCTGCGCTCGCAATGACGGTTATCTCCGGGTGAGACGAACCTCCGAATCGAAACGCTAAAGCTTGCCCTTCACCATCTGGATGATGGCGGAGAAGTCGAGGGCCGCGTGGCCCTTGTTGCTGAAGAGCGCGTAGAGCGCTGCCGCCTCGGCGCCGAGCGGCGTCGCGGCACCCGCGGCCGCGGCCGCCTGCTGGGCGAGCCGCAAATCCTTGAGCATCATGGCGACCGTGAAGCCCGGCTGGAAGCCGCGGTTGGAGGGTGCCGAGGGGACCAGGCCCGGCTCGGGACAGTAGCTCGTGATCGCCCAGCACTGCGCCGAGGCCTTGGAGCTGATCTCGAACAGCTTGGCGGCTGAGAGCCCGAGCTTCTCCGCGAGCGCAAAGCCCTCCGCCACCGCGATCATCTGGGCGCCCAGCATCATGTTGTTGCAAATCTTGGCGGCCTGGCCGTTGCCGGCCGGACCGGCGTGGACGATCGCTTTGCCCATCTTCGCGAGGATCGGCTCCGCGCGCCGGTACGCCTCCTCGCTGCCGCCGACCATGAAGGTGAGCGTGCCCGCGGCCGCTCCCGCGGTGCCGCCTGAGACGGGTGCATCGACCATGTCGAGCCCCTTCGCCGCGGCCGCAGCGCCCACGGCGCGCGCGCTCTCGACATCGATCGTCGAGCAGTCGATGAGGAGGGTGCGCGCCGCGACTGCCGCGATGACGCCCGCCTCGCCGAGATAGACGCCGCGCACGTGCTCGCCGGCGGGCAGCATGGTGACCACCGCATCGACCCCGCGCGCGGCCTCCGCCGCGGAGGCCGTCGCCTCGGCACCCGCCTCGCGCGCCACATCCGCGAGCTTGGGCACGATGTCGTAGGCCTTGAGCGCGTGGCCCGCCTTGGCGAGGTTGCGCAACATGGGGGCTCCCATGTTGCCGAGGCCGATGAAGCCGATCTTGCTCATGGATTTTCTCCCATCATTTCAGGGTTTCACCACGGAGACACGGAGGGCACGGAGAAGAAAGATTTTAGCGCGGAGGTCGCAGAGTTTTCGCAGCGGGCGCGGAGGAAATTTTTTCACCTGCGACCTCTGCGAATCCTCTGCGACCTCTGCATCAAATCGTTCTATCTGCTCTTCTCCGTGTTCTCCGTGCCTCCGTGGTGACTACTTCGCGGCTGTCTCAAGATAGCCTGAGGCGCCGGGGCTCCGGATTTGTCGCCAGCTTACGCCAACTCGTCGAGAAGGGCCTTCGCTCCTCTCAGATCGGGAGTGTCGAGACCCTCGGTGAACCAGCCGTAAATCGGCGCCAAGAGCTCGCGCGCCTCTTTCGAACGGGCCTGCTTGCACCACATTTGCGCGAGCCCGCGTGCTGCCCGTAATTCGAGCGATTTGGCTTCGTGTCCGCGCGCAATCGCCAGCGCTCGCGTGTAGAATTGCTCGGCCGCCGGCATATCGGCCGGCGCCTGGGCCATTCGAAGATCTCCTTTGACCCGCAGAGTGCCCGAGATCCAAATCCCCTCCGCCCTGCGCTCGATTTCGGCATCGGCATCGTTCAGAGCAGCACCCGCCGTGTCGATGTGGCCGCCGCGTAATTCAGTCTCCGCTAAGGCCGTGATGACAAACCCCAACATGACCGCTGCGGCAGCCCTGTAGGCGTTGATCGCTTCGCGCAGCTCGCCGAGGCCCTCTTCGACTTCGCCCAGCTGGGCGCGCGCCCAGCCGCGCATGATGCCGCCCATTGCCTGATATAACGCCAACCCGTGCTCGCGGCCCAGCGTGACCAGACGTTCGCCGGCGTCGAGGGTGGCAGGGGCGTCTCGGCGCATCATATGGACGACGCCGGCATACCGCAGCGAATGCGCGATGCTCGGCAGGTGCGCCAGATCATTGGCGAGGTTCATACCTTGCCGCACGCTGTCCACCGCCTGATCGGGATAGCCCAGCATCCACAGCACCATGGCACCCTGCCCCATTCCGCACACCGCCGGGTCATGGCCGCCATAAAGCAGTGCGTGAGTGCCATGCTCCTTGCGATCGTACAGTTTGAGACCCCGACGCACATGCTCGCTAGAGCCGGCGAGATCGCCGCGAAAGATCAAGGTTGTCCAGGCGGCATGATGCGCTTGCATGCGCAGCCCGGGATCGCCGAGCGGCTCTGCCACTCGAAACAGTTCGTCGACGAGGCTCTTGCGGTGGCCGCCCGGCCCGCTCTGTCCTGTTACCAGCCATAGCCCCCACACCGCTGCAAACAATGATCGATCATCGCCCGAACGCTCGGCCAATTCGCGCGCACGCCGATAAGCAGAATTGGCTTCCGGAGTGCCGAATCCGCGCGTCGACATCAGCGCCGGGCCGAGCGCCAATTGCAACGCCAGCTCCAAGCGGGTGCGCTCGGGCGTTTCGGCGACCGCTGCCAGCGCCTCGACCCCGCGACGAAGATGAGCGACCGCCTCGATGTTGGCGGAGCGTCCGGCCGCATGCCGGCCGGCAGCGAGCCAGTAAGCCGCGGCGCGCTCCGGCTGGCCGGCCTCGGCGAGATGAAGCGCCAGAATCTCCGGTTCCCGCTCGACCCTATCCGGCATTCGGGTCTCGATCGCCTCGGCGATGCGTCCATGCAATGCCTGGCGCGGGCCGCGCAATAACGTGCCGTAGGCGGTGTCCTGCACCAAAGCGTGCTTGAATTGGTAGTCGGCCGCCGGCGGGGACCCGCGTTGAAACACCAGCCCGGCGGCGACAAGCTGATCGAGTGCGCCCTGCGTCTCCGCTTCGGCGCGCGGGGCAACGGCGGCAAGGAGCTCGTAGGAGAACTCGCGGCCGATGGCGGCACCCGTCTGGGCAACTTCGCGGGCGGCAGGTCCTAGCCGGTCGAGTCGCGCCATCAGCGAGGCCTGCAAGGTCGCGGGCACGGCAAGCCTCGCTCCGGGGATCGCCGCAACGGCGCCGCGCGCCTTGGCTGTACCCGGCCCGTCCGCGGCCTCGAGCACGACTTTCGTCACCTCCTCGAGGAATAGCGGCACCCCGTCGGTACGCTCGATGATCTCCTCGACGATATCGTCGGGGATTGCTGTGGCATTTCCGGCGAGCTGGCGCACGAGTGCTGCTCCCTCGCGCCGACCAAGGCGCGACAAGGCCAGCATCGTCACATTTGCCTCGCCGATCCACGGCGGCTGAAAATCGGGCCGGAACGTGGCGATCAGCAGCACCGGCAACTGCTCGACCCGGGCGATGGTGCGGTCGAGCAGCTCGCGCGAGGTGGGATCCATCCAGTGCAGGTCCTCGAAAACCATCAGCACCGGCTGCTGCGCCGCGAGACCATCGAGGCCGCGCAGCAACGCCTCGAAGGTCCTTTCCTTTTTGCGTTGCGGGGTGAGTTCCATCGAGGATTGGGGTGCGGCACCAGGAAGCGACAATA
>DATEQI010000247.1:0-8895 GCA_035272805.1 Alphaproteobacteria bacterium
CGACCGCATCGAGAAGGCGATCAGCTTCAAGATCTCGCGCATCCAGCGCCGCTGGGCGGGCCTCAGGAGCTTCGTCAAGGACAAGACGCCCGTGGTCGGCTTCGCGCCCGATGCCGAAGGCTTCTTCTGGTGCGCCGGCCAAGGCGGCTACGGCATCCAGACCTCGCCTGCTATGGGCCGTATCGCGGCGGCGCTGGCGCAAGGCGGGCCGCTCCCTGCCGACGTGGCGGCACGCGGGGTCACCGAGGCGCAGCTGGCGCCGGGCAGATGACGGGAGACGGACGTCCGTCGTCCCTCACTCCGCCTTCCGGATATGAAACACGTAGACCTCGCCCTCTTGACGCGAGGCGAGAAGCGTATCGCCCGTGGTCTCGCAGAAGGCACGGAAGTCCTTGAGCGCGCCCGGATCGGTCGCGAGCACCTCGAGCACGTCGCCCGCCGCAAGCTCCTTCATCGCGCGCCGCGCCTTGAGCACGGGAAGCGGGCATTTCAGTCCCTTGGCGTCGAGCGTTCGCTTGGGCGTCATCGGCGTCATTTTAGCAAGCGCAGGCGGCAGAAGACAACGCGCGTCGGCGAATGCGGCGCCCAAGATCCCGCTTCCGCCGCAAGCGTTGCTGCGATAGCAATGGCGGGCGCCGTGCGCGCGATGATACGATCTGGCGATGGTGAGGCTCACGATCCGCGTCGATCTTTCGCCGACGAGTGCCGTCGGGCCGGGTAAGATCCGCCTGCTCGAGCTGATCGACGAGACGGGCTCGATCTCGGCCGCGGGACGGGCCATGGATATGTCCTATCGCCGCGCCTGGCTTCTGGTCGACGAGCTCAATCGCCTGTTCAAAGAGCGCGTCACGACGACCAGGCTCGGCGGCAAGACGGGCGGCGGTGCGGCGCTCACGGCGTTCGGACGCAAGCTGGTAGAGGAATATCGCGCGCTCGAGCGCGAGGCCCACGCCGCCTGCGCCCGGCGGCTCGCGATCCTCGGCCGGCTCATGGCGAAGCGCCCCCGCTAATGGTTTGGTTCCTACATATGGCTTCCAGGTTCCACCCGCGTCATTGCGAGCCGAAGGCGAAGCAATCCAGATCCTGGCAGGGGATCCTGGGTTGCTTCGTCGGCTTCGCCTCCTCGCAACGACCAACCGAAGCGTGGAAGGGAGCCTAAACGAGCAGCGCCGACCCCAAGCATTCCCGCTCCCACCTCCGAGCCACTTTCCCCTTGCCGGCAACCGCTATATTTTGCGAAATATAGCCTGATCCCGCTGCCAGGACGCACCCATGCGCGAAGCATCTCTCAGTTCCTCACTCGTTCCCTCTCATGCTCGCGGGAGAGGGAATTCGTTTTGGCGCGTCGCGACACTCGTGCTGGCGATCACACTTGCCCCCGCCGCGGCCGAGAGCCGCGACGTGCTGGTCTTCGCCGCCGCCAGCCTCAAGAACGCACTCGACGACGTCGCTGCCCAATACCGGCACGAGACGGGCAAGCAGGCGATCATCTCTTATGGCGCGAGCTCGGCTCTCGCCAGGCAGATCGAGGCCGGCGCGCCGGCCGACATTTTCATCTCGGCCGACCTCGACTGGATGGACTATCTTGCCAAAAAGAAGCTGATCGAGCCCAAGAGCCGCAAGAACCTCCTCGGCAACGCACTCGTGATGGTGGCGCCCAAGGACAGCAGCGTCGAGCTCAAGATCGCCCCCGGCTTCCCGCTTGCCGAGCTGCTCGCCGGCGGCAAGCTGGCGATGGGCGACACCAGCGCCGTTCCCGCCGGCAAATACGGCAAGGCGGCGCTTGAGAATCTCGGCGTCTGGGCCGCGGTCGAGCACTCGATCGCCCAGGCCGAGAACGTGCGCGCGGCCCTCCTCCTCGTCGCCCGCAAGGAGGCGCCCCTCGGCATCGTCTATCGCAGCGATGCCGCGGCCGAGCCCAAGGTCAGGATCGTGGGCACCTTTCCGGACGACAGCCATCCGCCCATCGTCTATCCGGCGGCCCTTGTCGCCGGCTCGACCAACGCCGATGCCGCGGCCTTCCTCGCCTATATCGAGTCGGCGAAAGCACGGCCGCTGTTCGAGCGACAGGGCTTCACCGTGCTCGAGTAAAATGGAAATTGGAGACCGCTCGTGGAGCTATCATCCCTCCTCAACTTCTCGCCGGCAGAGCTGACCGCGATCCGCTTGAGCCTGAAGGTGGCACTCTGGGCGGTCGCGACGAGCCTGCCCCTTGGCCTGCTCGTGGCCGTCATTTTGGCGCGCGGGCGTTTTTGGGGACGCGAGCTCCTCGACGTCCTCGTCCATCTTCCGCTCATCCTGCCGCCCGTGGTCACCGGCTACGTACTTCTGCTTCTTTTCGGCCGCAACGGCCCGCTCGGGCGCCTCCTCGCCGATAGTCTCGGCATCGTCTTCGCCTTCCGCTGGACGGGTGCAGCACTTGCCTCGGCCGTGATGGGCTTCCCGCTCGTGGTCCGCGCCATCCGCCTCTCCGTCGAGGCGGTCGATCGCAGGCTCGAGGACGCCGCCGGCACGCTGGGTGCCGCCCCGGCGTGGGTTTTCCTCACCGTGACCCTTCCCCTCGTTCTGCCGGGCATCATTGCCGGCGCCATTCTGGGCTTCGCCCGCAGCATGGGCGAATTCGGCGCCACCATTACCTTCGTCTCGAACATCCCCGGCGAGACGCAGACGCTGCCGACCGCGATCTATTTCTTGACCCAGGTGCCGGGCGGCGACGCAGCGGCACTGAGGCTCACCATCGTCTCGGTGCTGCTCTCGACCGCGGCCCTTTTCGCCTCTGAATTCGCGAGCCGGCGCGTGGCACGGCGCGTGGCCGGGCTATGAGCCTCGAGGTCGACATCCTCCGGCGGCTCGGGGATTTCACCCTCGAGGCCCGCTTCGCGACCGACGGCAGGCTCACGGCCCTTTTCGGCCGCTCGGGTGCGGGCAAGACCACGCTGGTGAATTTGATCGCCGGGCTGCTCCGGCCGGACCGGGGCCGCATCGTCGTGGATGGCCGGGTCCTGGTCGACACCGATCACGGCATCCATGTACCGAAGCATCGCCGCCGCATCGGCTACGTCTTCCAGGAGAGCCGGCTCTTCCCCCATTTGACGGTGCGCCAGAATCTGCTTTACGGCCGCTGGTTCACGCCCGCCGCCGCGCGGCGCGAGAAGCTCGATCGCATCGTCGCCCTTCTCGGCATCGGCCCGTTCCTCGAGCGCGGACCGGCTCTGCTTTCCGGAGGCGAGCGCCAGCGGGTGGCGATCGGCCGTGCCTTGCTCGCGAGCCCGCGCCTCTTGCTCATGGACGAGCCGCTCGCCTCGCTCGACCAGGCGCGCAAGTCGGAGATCCTGCCTTACATCGAGCGCCTGCGCGACGAGCTCGAAGTGCCCATCGTCTATGTCAGCCATTCGATCCCCGAAGTGACGCGCCTTGCCACCACCATGGTGCTGCTCTCCCATGGTGCTGTCGCCGCCGTCGGCCCAGTCGCGGAGATCATGGGCAGGGTCGATCTCTTCCCCTTGACCGGGCGCTACGAGGCGGGTGCCGTGCTCGAGATGCGGGTGGCCGCGCACGACGAGCGCTATGAGCTGACCACGCTCAAGGCGAGCGTGGGCGAGTTGCGCGTGCCGCGCATCGCGGCTGCGATCGGAGCATCGCTTCGCGTCCACATCCGCGCGCGCGACGTGGTGCTCGGCATCGCCCCACCCGAGGGATTGAGCGCGCTCAACGTGCTCGCGGGCCGCATCGCCGAGCTCGGCCCGCTCGACGGCCCCATCGTCGACGTGCGCGTGGCACTCGACGGCGAATCGCTGCTTGCGCGCGTCACGCGCCTCACCATCGATCGCTTGGCACTTGCCCCCGGCCGCCCGGTCTTCGCCATCATCAAGAGCATCGCGCTCGACCGCCGCAGCCTCGGCAAGATCCGGCCCGCTTCCGAGAAAATCGACGTCGACGAGATCACCCTCTGACCGCTGACCAAATGGGCTCTTCGTCACCCCCGCGAAAGCGCTAGGGTATTCACACATCTCGAGGACGCTTGCAGAGTCGCCGTGGGTCCTTCGAGACGCGCCCCTCCGGGGCGCTCCTCAGGATGAGGCAAATTTGTGCGTGGCATAAAGACTTAACCTCATCCTGAGGAGCGAGCGCAGCGAGCGTCTCGAAGGACGCACCACAGCCGGTCCGAGACGCCTTTGCACAATCCAATGCCGCCATTTGCCGGCGATCCTCGGACTTGTGTGAATACCGTAGCGCGAAAGCGGGGGTCCATCTTTGAAGGCCGATACCGGACTACCAGTGGATTCCGCTTGCGCGGGAATGACGGTGGATAGTGGGAGCTAGGAGCACCTTTGCCGGCAATGGCGAGCCGACCTATATTCCCGCCCACTATTCCCGCCTACACATGGGCACGCAAACGGAGGAGATCATGGACAAGATCAAGCCGCTTTTCACCGCGACGGCGACCGCAACCGGCGGCCGCAACGGACATACCGCGACGAGCGACGGGGTGGTTTCCGCCGATCTCTCGGTGCCGAAGGCGATGGGCGGCCCAGGCAAGCCGGGTACGGCCACGCCCGAGCATCTTTTCGCCGCCGGCTACGCGGCCTGTTTCGGGGGTGCCCTCGATTTCGTCGCCAAGCAGCAGAAAAAGGATGCCGCCAAGGCAAAGATCACCTGCGCGGTCTCGATCGGTCCGCGCGAGGGCGGCGGCTTCGGGATCGCGGTCAAGCTGCGCGCGGAGGACAAGAGCCTCGCCCAGGCCGAGCTCGCGGCACTCGTCAAGGAAGCGCATGAAAAGATCTGCCCCTACTCGCACGCGACGCGCGGCAACGTCGATGTGCAGTTCGAGGTCGTCGGCGCCTAGCGCCGGCCCTCGCACGGCGAGCGTCACCCTCTCCCTCACCCGGCTCGCTGCGCTCGCCACCCTCTCCCGCTTGCGGGAGAGGGAAGGGGCCCGTCGCGAGAGCGACGGGAAGGGTGAGGGACTGCTCGGACGCCTACGATCAGGGCGAATGGGCGGGCGGCCCAGCACCACTATCCCTTCTTCTTCTTGTGGATATAGAGCGGCTCGGCGGCCGACTCGCCCGCGCTGCGCTGGGCAAGACGCGAGGGCGTCAACGCCCGCAGCGGCTCGGTCTCCGTCATGCTCGCCAGGCTGCGCACGGCGAGCTCCTGGTACTCGCGCGTGCCCGTGGTCTTCCAGGCGCGCTCCTTCTCGTTCACGGGGCGGAGGATGCGCGCGGGAATGCCGGCCACCAGCATGCCGGACGGCACCTCGAAGCCGGCCTTGACGAAGGAAAGCGCCGCCACGATCGCGTCCGCGCCGATCTTGGCACCATCCATGATCACTGCCCCCATGCCGATGAGCGCGTTGCGCCCGACCGTGCAGCCGTGGAGCACCGCGCCATGGCCGATGTGGCCGTCCTCCTCGATCACCGTCTCGATGCGGGGAAAGCCGTGCACGATGCAATTGTCCTGCAGGTTGCTGCCTTTGCGCATGACGAGGCGGCCGAAGTCGCCGCGCAGGCTGGCGCCCGGGCCGATGTAGCAGCCGGCCTCGACGATCACATCGCCGATGAGGGACGCCATCGGATGCACGTAGCTCTCGGGATGGACGTAGGGCACCACCCCGTCGATCGCGTAGACGCGGACCATCGCCTTCTCCTCCTCGCGGCCTCGCAAGCTGCGGAAAATTCTTTCGAGCGTTCTCATGGTTCGAGACGCGCGGCCTCCAGCCGCGCTCCTCACCATGAGGAAGATTACGTTTCAATGGGTTGACCTCGTCCTGAGGAGGCGGCGAAGCCGCCGTCTCGAAGGGCGAGGTCAACTTCATCATCCTTTCCGCATCCTGCTAAAGCAGGGACACCCACTCCTTGGCCCAGTCAAGGGCCTCCTCGTCCGGCAGCGGCTGGGTGCAGGCGTCGATCTCGAGCCGCTCGCCGATGCGCTCGGCGCCGAGGGAGGCGAGGAGCGCGTCGATCGTCTTGCCGCCGCGGCAGAAGGTCTCGCGATAGCTCTGATCGCCGAGCGCGATCACGCCGTAGCGCAGATGCGAGAGATCGGGCCTGGTGCGGGCGAGCTCGTCGTGGAGCGGCCGGATATTCTCGGGCAGCTCCCCCTCGCCGTGGGTCGAGCAGCAGATCAGCACGACGCCCCACTCGGCGAGCCGGGCCGCCCCCGCCCCGCCTTTGTCCTTGGCCTTGTCCATGGCTTTGGCCTCGACCTCGATCGCGTGGCCGTCCTTGGCGAGCTCCTCCTGGAGCAGGTCGGCCACCATCTGCGCGTTTCCCGATTCGGTGCCGACGAGGATGAGGATGTCCGCCATGGAGCCTCGATGCCGCGGCGAGGGCGGGGCGATAATTTGATACTGTGAGCGCCGCTTTTTGTCTATGAATCGATCGGTTGCGCCGCCGCGGCAGCGGGCGCGCCGCGATCCGGGAGGAGGACGATGGCCAGCGAGGACGAGGCTCTCATCGCGCGCATCGGGCGGGGCGAGAAGCTCGGCGCCGCGGACGAGCTTACCGCGGGCTACCGCGCCGAGCTCATCCGCCTCATGGTGGTGTTCGTCGATTCCGAGATGGCGGGAGCCGCGGGCTTCGCCGATTACGTCAACCGCGCCCCCGGCATGCGCGAGCGCGCGACCGCGGCGCGCATCGTGAGCGAGAAGTTCGCCCATGCCGAGGCGGTGCTCGAGCTGCTCGCGCGTTTCGGCGTCAATGCCGAGCTCTATGTGCGCTCCCATCCCTGGCAGGCCCGGCTCGACCGTGCGCTCGACCTCGGCAACCGCCGTATCGGCGGCGACAAGCGGCTCAACGTCTTCCATTATCCGCTCGAGGGCTGGGTCGATGCCGTCGCCATGAACATGCTGATGGGACGCGCGAGCGCCATCCAGCTCGGCGATCTCCTCGCTTGCTCCTATGCGCCGCTCGCAGAAGCGCTCGCCCGCATCGTGCCGCGCGAGATCGCGCACGCGCGCCTGGGCGAGGCCGGGCTCAGGCGCGCGATCGAGCATGACGGCGGCCGGCTTGCCGCCGCGGCGTCCATCGCCTATTGGTACCCGCGCGTCGCCGCCACCTTCGGCCGCAGCGACAGCGCGCGCTTCGAGCTCTACCGCAAATACGGCCTGAGGCAGCACACGAACGCGGAGCTGCTCCAGCGCTGGCAAGGCGAGTGTAAGGCGCGCTTGGCATCGCTCGGCCTCGAGGTGCCGGCAGGTTCGGACTGAAGTAGAAGAAACCACCGTCGGAGGAGCGCCCGGCATGGGCTACAAGACGATCCTCTTCGAGCGGGGCGAAGGCTACGCCGCGATCACGCTCAACCGTCCCGAGCGGCTCAATGCCTTCACCGCCGAGATGCACGGCGAGCTCAAAGCCGCCCTCGACGAGGTGGAGGGCGACGCGACGCTGAGGGCGCTTGTGCTGAGCGGTGCCGGGCGCGGCTTCTGCGCGGGCCAGGACCTCGGCGAGCGCCGGAGCAAGCCCGACGGGGCTCCGCGCGATCTCGGCGACACCATCGACCGCCTCTATAATCCCTTGATCCGGCGCTTGCGCAAGCTGGAGCGGCCGGTGCTCGCCGCGGTGAACGGCGTCGCCGCCGGGGCGGGCGCCAATTTGGCCCTTGCCTGCGACATCGTGCTGGCGGCGCGCTCGGCGAGCTTCATTCAGCCCTTCTGCCGCTTGGGCCTGGTGCCCGATGCGGGGGGCAGCTATTTCCTGCCGCGCCTGGTGGGCGAGGCGCGCGCGATGGCTTTGGCCCTCCTGGGCGAGTCCGTCTCCGCCGAGCGCGCGGTCGAGATGGGCATGATCTGGAAGTGCGTCGAGGACGACAAGCTCATGGAGGAGACGCTCGCATTGGCGCGCCACCTCGCCACCCAGCCGACCAAGGGGCTCGCGCTGATCAAGCAGGCGATCCACGCCTCCTACGGCAACGACCTCGCCCGCCAGCTCGACCTCGAGCGCGACTTCCAGCGCATCGCCGGGCGCAGCGAGGATTACCGCGAGGGCGTTGCCGCCTTTCTCGAGAAGCGCACGCCGCGCTTCAAGGGACGCTGATGGCAGCGCTCGCGAAAGAGGCGACGGTCGCCGTGGTCGGTGCCGGCACCATGGGAGGCGGCATCGCCCAGGTGGCGGCCGCCGCGGGCCATGAGGTACTGCTCTTCGACGCGATCGAGGGGGCTGCCGAGCGCGCGCGCACGGCGATCGGCAACGCGCTCAAGCGCCTCGTCGAGCGCGGCCGGATGACGGCAGGGGCGCGCGAGGCCTTGCTTGGGCGCATCAAGGTGAGCACAGACTTAGCGCAGCTGGCGCCGGCGCGCCTCGTGATCGAGGCGATCCTCGAGGAGCTCGAGGCCAAGCGGCTCCTCTTCAAGAGGCTCGAGGACATCCTCGCCGAGGATGCGATCCTCGCCTCCAATACCTCCTCGCTCTCGATCACCGCACTCGCGGCCGGGCTCAGGCGGCCGGGCCGCGTCTGCGGCATGCACTTCTTCAATCCCCCGCCGCTGATGCCCCTTGTCGAGGTGGTGAGCGGGCTGGCGAGCGATCCCGCCGTGGCCGAGGCGGTGGCCGCGACGGCCCGGGCGTGGGGCAAGGAGCCCGTGCACGCGACCTCCACGCCCGGCTTCATCGTGAACCGCGTGGCGCGGCCGTTCTATGGGGAGGCGCTCCGGCTCCTCGAGGAGGGCTGCGCCGATTTCGCCACCATCGATGCGCTGGTGCGCGAGGCGGGCGGCTTCCGCATGGGCCCCTTCGAGGTCATGGACCTCGTCGGCCAGGACGTGAACTGGGCGGTGACGAACGCCGTCTTCGCCGCCTATTTCTACGACCCGCGCTACAAGCCCTCCTTGCGCCAGAAGGAGATGGTCGCGGCGGGCCTCTTGGGGCGCAAGAGCGGGCGCGGCTGGTATTCCTACGA
>DATEQI010000248.1:0-7283 GCA_035272805.1 Alphaproteobacteria bacterium
CGGCCAGGACGAAGCCGCTGCCGCAGCCGAGCTCGAGCAGCGTGCCCGCGGCGGGAAAGAAGTGCCGGACGAGATACTGGATGAGCCGGTTGCGGCCGCGGAACCAGAAGCTTCTTTCCTGCAGCCGGTCGAGGCGGTGATGGGCGCCTGCCGGCATGCCGGCGCCGGCCTCCGCGAGCGCCGGAGCAAAGGAGAGGAACCCATCGATAGATGCCGGGCTATGGCCGCAGGCCGGGCAGGTCCAGCCCTCGGCTTCGAACTCCCTCCGGCAGTGCATGCAAAGCTTCATCTGCGGTCGTTGCGAGCCCAAAGCGCAGCACCTTCGCACTTATGTCACGCCACCGCGCGCCCATACAAGCGCCGGGAACGGTACTTGGTCGCCCGCACTCCCGGTGCTAGAACGAATGCGTGTAGCATCCTCGCGATGGCTGGGGCGGGCAATTCTTCGCTCAGGCGGTGGAAGGGATATGAAGGGGATCATCCTTGCTGGCGGCACGGGGTCGCGGCTCCGCCCCATTACGACGGCGATCAGCAAGCAGCTCTTGCCGATCTACGACAAGCCGCTGATCTACTATCCGCTCTCCACGCTGATGCTGGCAGGCGTGCGGGATATTCTCGTGATCACCATGCCGTACGACATGCCGGCGTTTCGCAAGCTCCTGGGCGACGGCAGTCAGTGGGGCATTTCGCTCAGTTACGCGGCACAGCCGGAGCCGAAGGGCATCGCCCAGGCGCTGATCATCGCGCGCGACTTCACCGCAGGCGGCCGCACCGCACTCATTCTCGGGGACAACATCTTCTTCGGGCAAGGCTTCAGCACGACGCTCGAGCGCGCCGCTCGCTTCAAGGAGGGCGCGGTCGTCTTCTCCTACCGTGTGGCCGATCCCGAGCGCTTCGGCGTCCTCGACTTCGATGCGCGGGGCCGCCCGCGCGCCATACTCGAAAAACCGGCCAAGCCTCCCTCGCGTTGGGCCGTCACCGGGCTTTACTTCTACGACGAGCGCGCTGCGGAGATCGCGGCGCGTCTCAGGCCCTCCGCGCGCGGCGAGCTCGAGATCACCGACGTCAACAACGCATACCTCAAGGAGGGCAAACTGGCGGTGGTCGAGCTCGGCCGCGGCTTCGCCTGGCTCGATACCGGCACGCCGGACAGCCTGGTCGATGCCAGCCACTTCATGCAGGCGATCGAGAAGCGCCAGGGCCTCAAGGTGGCCGTTCCCGAGGAGGTTGCCTGGCGCATGGGACTCATCGACGATGAGCAGCTCGGGCGCTTAGCGCGTGAATTCCAGGGCACGAGCTATGGACAGTACCTCTCGGGCCTCATTCGCGATTGACGCCGGACCCGTCGCGCGCAGATGACGGATCGCCGCATGTCGAGGCCGGCCGCCGTCACGCAATCGAAACTCATCTAGCACGTGCCGGATATGGGGACCAATCGTCCAAAACCGCGTCGCCCTTGACCGATGCCGGATTGCCGAAGGCGAGCTTGCCATCGGGAATATCGGAAATGACGACGGAACCTGCGCCGACGATGGCGCGGCGTCCAATCTTCCGCCCCGGAATCACAACGGCGCCAATGCCGAGAAAGCACTCTTCCCCCAAGCTCACGCCCGTCCCGAGGTGGCATCCCGGGCACACATAGGCCCCCGCGCCCACGCGGCTATCGGCGCCAATCGTGGCGTCGGGATCGACCAGCACGTCCTCGCCGATGACGGCTCCGGAGAACACCATGTTGCCCCCGATCATCACGGTACCGGAGCCGATCCGCGCGCTACCCGAAATGATGGAGCTCGGGTGGGTCAAGACGGCGGGCTCTCGTCCATGAGAACGAATTTGGTTGGAGAACCGCCGCCGGGCGAGATTGTTCCCGATCGCAACAATGCAGGAAAATGCATCCACAAAGCCTGCTTCCCGCAACCGCGCCGTCGTTCCGAGAATTACCCGGCCGTCGACCAGGGAATCGATCGGCTGAATGTCATCGAGAAACCCGGCGATCTCCAGCCCGAGAGACCGCGCGAGATCCAGCACGACGCGCCCATGTGCTCCGGCACCGACGATCAGAAGCGGCCGCTCGGACACTAGACGCTCACATCTCGGTCGCGCAATCGGACGATCTCCGAGCCCGATGGTGCGAGCTCATCGCCTCGGGCCAAGGGGCCGCCCGGATGCCTGGTCGAGAAGTAATATTTGAGGTCGCCGCAGTTCTCCGTGGCGTCCGAAATGATGTAAGGCGGTCGATTCTTGGCCAGGTCGAACAGCTTCCCTACATAAATCCCTACGATTCCGATACTGGCCATAATCATGCCGCCCATGAAGTAAATCGACACGATGACGCTGGTCCAGCCCGGAAACCTGGGAGCGCCGAACAAATGATCGATTACCAGGACCACGCCGAGCAGGCAGGACAGCATCGACAGCGCGAAGCCGGCCTTGATTCCGAGGCGCAGCGGCTTGTCCGAGTAGGCCACGACGGAATAAGCTGCAAGGCGCAACAATTTCTTGAAATCGTATCCGCTTTGGCCGGCGAAGCGTGCATTCTGCTCGACTTCGATCGAAGCCGTAGGGAATCCCAGCCATTCGATGGTGCCGCCTAGAAGATGTATCTTCTCGTTCATCTGGCGATATGCTTGCACGACGCGGCGCGACAGCATGCGAAATGCGCCAACTTGGCTGTCATAGCTTTGCTCGGTCAGATAGGTATAGGCCGCGGCGAAGAGCCTTCCGAAAAGCACGCGAATGCCCCGCTCGGGGCGACGCACGCGCCTTGTCAGCACGACGTCATGACCTTGCTGGGCAGCTTCATACAGCCGTGCGATATCTTCTGGAGCATCCTGCAGGTCGCAGTCCATAATGACGACCCAGTCACCGTCGCAATGATCCAAGCCGGCGCAGATCGCGGTGTGCTGTCCGAAATTGCGGCTAAGACGCCGCGTCGGCGCGGACATTCGCCGAGCTCGAAATTCGTCCCCGGCACATCTTCGTGGGCGGCTCCATTGCAGATTGCCGGCTGGCTACTTTGCTGTTGGAGTGCCATCAGCCCCGGGCGCTGGTCAATCTCGCCGACGCCACCGCTCTCGACCGCTCGATCGACGGCCCGGCGCCCCGTTTTTCGCATGGCGACGAGCTGAAGCGACTCGGCTTGGGCGCGCGCAAGCAAGCCGCGCCGGAATGACGGCTTCGCCGATCGAGCACGCTCCACGCCCGCCGCGGCGCGACGATCTGCGACCGCGCTCGAGCCGCAACGCCGTCCCGATCGCCACAGCGAACCTCCTCGCCTTTCTGATCGTCTCGGCCGGCGCCTTTTTCCCGCGCAACGATCTGATATTCAGCGGCTTCGACGGCTATTACCTGCGCGCGCTCATCCATGAGCTCTTCCGCTTCGGCGCCATGGCCCCGGGTTTGCCCGTGGCGTTGTTCGAGGGCATGGGCATGCCGGTCGTATTCGACCCGCTGCTGCTGCCGAGTCTCTTGCCGCTCGCGCTCTTCGGCGAGACGCCGGGTGCCGGCCTCGGCTTCCTGTGTTGCGCGACGCTCATGTTTCTCTCGACCTATGCGCTCGGCCGCGCCCTCGGCTTGGAGCAGGCGGCGGCGCTGCTCGCGGCGTGGGCGCTGCCGCTTCTCTCGTTGCCATATCGCTCCGGGCCGCAAATCTACACGGCCTACAATGTTGCGCCTCAGCTTGCCGACGCGATTTCGATGACCATGCTCGCGCTCGCCGTTTTGGCGCGCGGCTACGCCAAGACTCGCGTCGCCTGGGAGCCCGTGGCGCTGGCCCTCCTCATTCTATGGCTATTTCTCGCGGCACCACTTGCCATCGTGCTGCTGTTGCCGGCGATCCCAATCGCGCTTGGCATTATTGCCAATGCAGCGCGCACTCCGCGTTTCCTCCTCAAGACCGGCCTTTTCCTGCTGCCGCCGCTGGTTTTTCTCGCGCTCGGCGGCGGGGCCTATCTTTGGGGCCTCTATTCATACACGGCCGCAACCTTCTTTCCTCTAGAGCTCGGCTATACGGGGCGCTATTGGGACCTCGTCTCGGCTCTCTTCACCAACGATTTCCCTCGCGCGCCGACCGGCTTTTCCCTGCACATCGTCAAACCGCCTGCGGCACTCCTCTTCGGCCTCGCGCTCGCGGGACTGGCACTTTCCCTTCGCAAGGCCGACCGGCCGGCGCGCGCAATGGCGTCGACCGTCCTCGCCTCCGCCGTCGCCGTCGCGGCCTACGGCACGATCTATTTGACGACCCATGGCAGCTGGATATTGCCCTTTCCAGTCTATTTCGAGTTCGTCCTATGGCCGCTCTCGGCGCTCTTCGCCGCTCACGCGCTCGTCGCACTCGCGAAGTCGGCACTTTCCACCTCGCCCGCCCTGTGCGCCCGCTTGATCGAGGGGCTCGGGCATCTCGCGCGGAAGCCCGCGCGGCTCGTTCTTCTCCCCGCCGCCCTCGGCACGGCCCTCGGCGCACTCCTGGCGTGGCATCCCGTGACTTTGCCGCCCGTCGCTTGGTACCTTCGGCCGAGCGAAACGGCGATCACCAAGGCCCTCGGCCAAGCGAGCGGCATCGCGCCCGGCGAACCCTTCAGGGGCTACACCGTCAACCTGGCCTCGTTCAATTGGGGCGCTGCCTCGCCATATGACTTCCGCGTCTTCAAGGCCTTCGGCAATCCCCACCGCTTGCAGTATCTGTGGATGCACGACATCCCGACGTTGGAGGCTTATGCGGCAAGCATCGAGCCGCCGCTCTACGCGATTGCAACCCGCCTCCTCTCCGGCAACGACGTCGCCTATTCCCGCAACCTCGTTTTCCTCACGCGGCCCGACGTTGCCCTGTTGCAAAGCCTGGGCGTCCGCTTCGTCATCACCGAGTCGCCGCTGCCAGCGCCCGCGTCACTCCTCGTCGCACTCAGCGCACCCGACGTCGCGCAGTATGTCTATGAGCTGCCCGATCCCAATTACGGCAGCTATTCCCCGACCGATGTCGCGGTCGCCCACGATGCCACGGAGGCCGCGGCAGGGCTGGCCGATCCCCATTTCGACTTCCGCAGAAGCGTGGTGCTCGCGAGCGCGCCTTCCGGCAGCTTGCAGCCGGCGGAGAGCAGCAGCGCGATCCTGACCCGTGGCGGCTGGCGCATCCGCGCGAAAAGCGCCGGTCTTTCCCTCCTCTTGATCCCCCTGCAATACAGCCATTGCCTCAGCCTGACCGAGCATCAGGCCGAGGGCGGCCGGGTCGTCGCCGTCGAGCAAGCCAATCTGGTCAGCACCGCGCTCGTCTTCAGAGGCGAGGTCGACGTGACGCTCTCGCTCATCGTCTCGCCATTCTGGCACGCCTCGTGCCGCGTGGCCGACGTGCGCGCGATGAACGCCTTCGGGCTCGCGAGCCTGCCGAGGTCCATCGCCGCCCAGCCGTAAAGCGCCGGCTACTGTCCCGATTCGGAAGTTCGCCTCAACGGGAAATAACCGTCATTGCGAGCGCAGCGAAGCAATCCAGGGCGCTGGGTGCGATGCCCTTTCTGGATTGCTTCGGCGCCCTTCGGGCGCCTCGCAATGACACGTGTTTTCCTGATGTCGCGAATTTCAGAACCAGGACACTAGGCGGGGCTCTCCGCGTAGCGCGGGCGGCCGAGCGCCTCGCGATAGATCTGGGCCACGCGGCGCGCCGCCGCCTGCCAGGAGAAGCGGGCCGCGTGCTCCCGCGCCCGCTCGCTCAATTCGCGGCGCCGGGCGGACGAGCCCGCAAGATGGCGCATCGCGCGCAGCAAGGCTTCGCCATCATGGGGATCGATGAGGAGGCCGGCGTCATCGAGGATTTCCGGGATCGAGCTCACGTTCGAGGAGATCACCGGGGCGCCCTGGCTCATGGCCTCCACGACCGGCAGGCCGAAGCCTTCCCAGAAACTCGGGTAGACGAAGGCGAAGCAGTTCCGGTAGAGCCAGCGCAGCTCCGTCTCGCTCACGTAGCCGAGCCTCAGTACATCGTGCGCGAGGCCGAGCTCGGCGAGCCGCTCCTCGAAATGCTGCATCATCCAGCCGCTCTTGCCGGCGATCACGAGGGGCGCCACCGCACCGTCGTGCGCCTTCAAGCGGGCGTAGGCCTCCAGCAGGCCGTCGTAGTTCTTGCGCGGCTCGATGGTGCCGACCGTGAGCCAGAAGCCCGCGGCCCGGAGGTGCGCGAGCCGCTCGGGTGCCTCCGCCGCTGGCGCATCGGCGGAAGCATCGTCGAAGCGGCTCGCAAGGTGGACCACGGCGGTGCGCTCGACCGGATAATGCGGAAAGCAGCTGAGGAAGTGCCGACGGGAGAAGTCGGAAATGGCAATGATGAAGTCGGCGTTCACACTCGCGCCGAACACGCCCTGGAAGCAGCCGATCCGGTTGGCCTCGGTGGTCCACTCCGGGTTCTCGAGGAAATTGAGATCATAGAGCGTGTAGACGAGGCGGGCGCGGCGCAGACGGGAGGGGCAGAAGAAGTTGTTGGAGTGGACGATGTCGGGATCGCCGAGCAGCCGATCGAGATCGGCGGGCGGCGAGCGCCAGAAGTCGCGCGCCGCCTCGAAGTCCGCGTGGTGGAAACCGCGCCGCACATTGGCGCCGCCGGGTAAGGCGGTGTCTTGCAGCCCGGAGGGGTCCCAAAAGACGTCGCCGAAAGTCGGGTAGAGCAGGAACTCGTCGTCGGGCAGCAGGCGGGGCAGATGGCGGATGAGGTTGTCGGCGAGGAAGCCGCACCCTGCCTTGTCGGCGCCGGTCTGGCTCACGTCGAACCCGATCCTCATGGCGCCGCCCGCCTCCGGTGAAGGGAGAGCGTCTCGGCGAGCGCTCCGCGCAACCGACCGAAGGCAAGCGCCAATAGCGACGGGTTGCGCGCGCGAATCTCGTCGAGGAAGAGGACATACTGCTGCTGCGAAACGATATCGCCGAGGTGCTGATCGATCTGCGATGGAGTCCGGCGCATTCCGTTCGTCCGTCCTCGGCCTCAGCTTGAAGCATCCGCATAGCGCGGGCGGGCGAGCGCCTCGCGATAGATTTCCGCGACCTTGCGCGCCGCCTCCTGCCAGGAAAAGCGTCGCGCCCGCCGAGCCGCGCGCTCGACAAGCTCGCCCCTCAAGGCGGGCTCTTCCTCGAGCCGCCGCATCGCTGCCGCCAGGCTTTCCACGTCGCGCGGATCGATCAAGAGACCGGCGTCGCCCAGGATCTCGGGAACAGCACTCACATTCGAGGAGATCACCGCAGCACCCTGGCTCATGGCCTCGACGATCGGGAGCCCGAAGCCTTCCCAGAGCGTCGGATAGACA
>DATEQI010000249.1:0-6230 GCA_035272805.1 Alphaproteobacteria bacterium
TGAAGAGAAGGCACCTGCCGTCGGGCGAGAGCCGGTAATAGGTCAAAATGCGCGGCGTGTCGCTGATCGTCCTGCCCTTGGGGATGAGGGAGGCCGCGAGCCCGGGTGCCAGCTCCTCGGTCGCGATGATGTGGCTCGCGACCGGGATGAGGCGGCGCCTAAGCGAGGGCGTAGCAGGACCCGTATAGCCGTTCGTCGCGATCACCACCTCGCGCGCGCGCACCTCCGCGCGCGGGGTCTTGAGCGTGAAACCGTCGCTCCCGCGCGCAATCCGCTCGACCGGCGCATTCGCCGTGAGCGAGACGCCCGCGCGCCGGGCGGCCTCCAGCAATCCTCCGTAATAGAGTGCCGGGTGAAGCTTGCCCGAGCGCTCGACCACCATGCCGCCGTGGTAGAAGTCGCTGCTGATCTCCTCATGCTGGCGCTCGCGCGGCAGCATGACGGCCCCCGCCTCGGCGTGGCGGTTGAAGAGCTCGAGCTTCTTCGCGAGATCGTCGTAGTGCTTCAGCGTATAGGCGCCGATGAAGCGGCCGCGCCGCTCGTAGAAGCAGGCGATCTTCTCGCGCTCGACCAGCGTCTCGAGCGTGGTAAGGGCACTCGCGCCGTCGCTCATCATGGCGGCGACCTCGCGCGCCCACGCCTCGCGGTCGGCCTTGCCGGCACTCCCGGAAAGTCCCTTCGCGAGATTGATGCCCGCACTCACGGCACCCCCGCTGCGCGTGCTCGCGCCATGGCCGAACTCGGCCGCCTCGATCACGGCGGCGGACGCCCCTCCGCGCGCGAGCTCGAGTGCCGCCGCGAGCCCGGCATAGCCGCCGCCCACGATCGCGACGTCGCAGCGTGCCGGCGGCTCGACCGAGCCCTCGGCATTCGGCCGCCACGCCTCCCACCAATAGGGCATGGCTTTGAACTCGGGATGGAAGATGTCGCGCGTCATGGCGAATTCCTTTCAGCGGATGCAGGGTTCAGAAGGCCCCTCGGGCGCCCTCCCCTTAGGTACCTCCCTCACTTCACCTCGAGCGCGCCGCGGCCGAAGCGTTGCGCGATGAGGACGGCGAGCGCGATCAGGACAATCTGCAGGACGGACACGGCCGCGATCGTGGGATCGATCTCCATGCGGATGTTGTCGAACATTTTCTTCGGCAACGTCATCTCCGAGCCCGCCAGGAACATGGCGACGACCAGCTCGTCGAAGGAGGTGACGAAGGCGAGGAGTGCGGCCGAGACCAGGCTCGGCCGGATCTGCGGCAGCGTCACGCGCCTGACCGCCTGCCAGCGGCTGGCGCCGAGCCCGAGCGCCGCCGCCTCGAGGGCCTCGTCGAAGCCGCGCAGCCCGGCCCCGATGACGATCACCACGAAGGGCAGCGCCAGGACCGTGTGCGCGAGCGCTATGCCGTACCAGGCGCCGATCAGCTTGAGCTTGGCGAAGAGGCCATAGACGGCGACCGAGAGGATGATGGCCGGCACGATCATCGGCGCCGCCGCGAGCCGATCGAGCAGCGCCCGTCCGGGATAGCGTCCGCGCACCAGGCTGAAGGCGAGCGGCGTGCCGACGAGAAGGGAGAGCAGCATGGCGGAAGTCGCGATCTTGAGGCTGCGCAGCGTAGCATCGATCCAGACGGGATCGCCGAAGTAGTTCTCGTACCAGCGCCAGGAGAGGCCCGGCGGGGGAAACTGGAGGTAGGGTGCCGAGCTCACCGAAAGCGGAAAGACGACGACAAGCGGCAGGATGAGGAACGCGAAGATGAGCGCAGAGACGGCACCGAGGGCGATGCGCCCGGGACGCGGCCTCCGCCGAGGCGTGCCGGCGGGGCGCCTCACGGCGGCGGCTCCGCGCCGTGGCGCCGCGCGCGCTGGGCCAGGCCGTAGATCGCGATGGTGGCCGCGAGCAGCACGGCCGAGAGCGCGCCGGCGAACGACCAGTTGAGCGTCTCGCGCACTTGCTGCTCGATCAGCACCGCGATCATGATCACGCGCCCGCCGCCCAGAAGCGCCGGTGTTATGAAGAAGCCGAGAGAGAGCACGAAGACGAGAATGGCGCCGGCGAAGACGCCGTCGAGCGTGAGCGGCAGCACGATGCGGAGGAAGATGCGCGAGGCCGGCGCCCCCAGCCCCTCCGCCGCCTGGGCGAGGCTCGGGTCGAGGCGTTTGAGCGCGCTATAGATCGGCAGCACCATGTAGGGGATCAGCACATGGACCATGCCGATGACGACCCCGAGCTCGTTGTAGAGGAGCGGGAGCGGCTCGCGCGCGAGGCCGAGGTCGATGAGGATCCTGTTGACGACCCCGTTGCGGCCGAGCAGCACCATCCATGCATAGGTGCGCACGAGGACGCTGGTCCACAGCGGCAGGATGACGAAGACGAAGCCGAGCGTGGTCCAGAAGCGCGTCGTGGTGGCGAGGAAGTAGGCAAGCGGATAGCCGAGCAAAAGGGCCAGGAGCGTGACGAGGACGGCGATGCGGAAAGTGATCCAGAAGACCTCGAGATAGAGCCCCTCGCCGAGCGCCTTGCCGTACCACTCGAGCGAGCCGCCTTCGAGGCTCAAGCCCAGGAGCCGCAGCACGGGGAAGGCGAAAATAAGCGCCAAGAGCAGGAGTGCGGGCAGGCCGAGGGCTGCGAGCGCGCGCTCGCGCCTCGCCGCGAGCGCCGCGATCTTCGGCAGCAAGGGGAGTGCCGCGGCGGAGGATGCGCTCATCGCGCGGCCTCAACCGTCCCGGAAGAGATGCACGAGTGCGGGTGCGATGGCGAGGCTCACGCGCTCGCCTGTCGCGGGCGAGGCGAGGGCCGCCGCCGCCGGCACGCGCGCGAGAAGTGCCGTGCCGTTCGCAAGGCGCACCCGATATTTCTGCGAGGTGCCGGTGTAGACGGTCTCCAGCACCTCGCCCTCGAAGCGGTTGGCGGAAGCACTTCCGTTCGCGAGCGAGACATGCTCCGGCCGCACGAGCGCGCCGACGCGGGCACCTTGCGGCACCTCGCCCGCGGCGAGCAGCGTGAGGCCGTCCGCCAGCGCGAGCTCGAGCAGCCCCTCCCGCACGCCTGCGACCGTGCCGAAGAGAAGGTTCGACTCGCCGACGAAGTCCGCGACGAAGGCATTGGCCGGGCGCTCGTAGATCTCGCGCGGGCGCGCCACCTGCTCGATGCGGCCGCGGTTCATCACCGCGACGCGGTCGGAGAGGACCAAGGCCTCCTCCTGATCGTGGGTGATGAAGAGCGTAGTGACGGCGAGGCGCTTCTGCAGGCGCCGCACCTCGAGCTGCATCGCCTCGCGCAGCTTGCGATCGAGCGCGCCAAAGGGCTCGTCGAGGAGGAGGAGGCGCGGACCGAACACGATCGCGCGCGCGAGCGCCACGCGCTGCTGCTGACCGCCCGAGAGCTGGCGCGGCAGCCGCGCCTCGAGCCCGGCGAGCTCGACGAGCTCGAACGCCTCTTGCACCCGCCGCTCGATCTCGCGGCGCTGAAGTCGGCGCATCTCAAGGGGAAAGGCGATGTTCTCGCGCGCCGTCATGTGCGGGAAGAGGGCGTAATTCTGGAACACCATGCCCATGTCGCGCTTGGCGGGCGGGGCGAGGGTGAGATCCTCCCCGCCGAGCCGGACCGAGCCCGCTTCGGGCAACTCGAAGCCGGCCACCACCTTGAGAAGCGTGGTCTTGCCCGAGCCGCTCGGGCCGAGAATGGTGAGAAGCTCGCCCGGCTCCACGCTGAGATCGACGCCGTCGAGTGCTGTCACCGGCCCGAAGGCCTTGCGGATGCCCGCGAGCGCGAGACCGGTCGAGGCGTCGCCGCGCGTCATCGCGGCGAGGCTTGCGCGCGGCGTGGAGCCGGAGCGCGTCCTCGGCAAGGAGCGAGCGCCCGGCTCGACGCCGGGCTTATTTCTTGAGCATCCACTGGTTCCAGCGCTCCATCGCGGCGGTGCCATTCTCGGCCCACCACTCGTCGCTGATCCAGAACTGGCGCTTCAAGTTGCCCGGCTCGTTGGGGAGATAGGGCAGCACTTTCGCGTCCACGTACTGGAGCGCGTCGGGATTGAGGCCGGGGTAGGCGAGCGCATTGGCATAGATCGCCTCCGCCTTCGGATCGGTCAGGAAGGCGAGAAACTTCTGACCCCAATAGGCGTCCTTGGCGCCCTTGGGGATGACGAAGGTGCCGCTCTTGAGCGCGCCCTGGCCCCATTCGATCTCGATGGGCGCCTCTTTTTTTACGAGATCGAAGAAGCGCCCGTTCCAGCCGGTCGCCAGCACCACCTCCTTGTCGAGGAGAAGCTGCGCCGGCTGGGCGCCCGTGGTCCACCACACGTTGACGTAAGGCTTGATCTCGTCGAGCTTCCTAAAGGCGCGATCCATGTCGATGGGATAGATCTTGTCGGGGGCGACGCCGTCGGCAAGGAGCGCGAACTCGAGATTGTCGACGGGATGGTTGCGCAGCGAGCGCGGGCCCGGAAAGCGCTTCACGTCCCAGAACTCGGCCCAGCTGGTGGGATGCCCGTCCTTGAAGACGTCCGTGCGGTAGCCGAGCACGGTCGAATAGACCGAGGCCGAGAAGTAGTAGGGTGCCTGGGTCTCCTTGGGGAACTTCGAGCGGTCGACGATCTTGTCGTCGATTTTCTCGACGAGGCCCATCTTGGCGGCGCGCACCGCGTCCTGCCCGCCGATCTCGGTCACCGTCCACTCGACGTTGCCCGATTCGACCATGGCGCGCAGCTTGCCGAAATCGTCCGGGCTCGTCTCCACCACGCGGATGCCGTAGAGCTTCTCGAAGGGATCGAAATAGGCCTTGCGCATCCAGGTGCCCATGGCACCGCCCGAATCATTGACGACGATGCGCTCCGGCTTCTGCGGCTCCTGGCTCGCGGCGGCACCCGAGAGCGCCAGCGCGACGAGCCCGGCCGCGGCGGCGGCAAATCTTCCCTTAGTCATCGCGACGTCCCCCTTTCGCTGCATTCCCGTTATCGCCGGGTCGGCCTTCATGCGGCAGGTCGTCTTTTGCAGGCGAGCCTAGGACGGGCTCTCGCCGCGGTCAAACCGCTTCTTGCCGTGGGGAGCGTCTCGCTTTGTGGCCTGCCCGAGGGCTCGTGCATGAGCCAAGGCAGCCGTCGGGGGCGGGCCCTTCCGACCCGTGTTTGTCAAAAGCCCGCGTTCTTTCTTCAGAGCCTTTTACCGAGTCGTGCCCCCCGTTACGCCCGCTTCCGGCCTCGGCAGCAGATTTGCAGATCTGCCGCCAACCTTGGTAGTCGTCGGCGAGTACCCGAACTATATAATAATGGGCGGGTGTGCACACTCTGTGGTAGTGGGTCACCTTGCCCAAGTCCCCATCCTTCGAGACGCGTCGCAAGCGCGACGCTCCTCAGGATGAGGACTTGGAGTTTGGGTTTCGCCTCATCCTGAGGAGGCCGCGAAGCGGCCGTCTCGAAGGATGAGGTGAAACCGACCCACTACCCACTCCGTAGCGCGTTATGGCGGGTCGTCGCCGCCTGTCGGGCACGGGTCGTGATTGAAAGTGGGCGTTTCCACACCCGGGTCACCAGCCCGCGGCCCGACATGAGCGCAAGGTGCGGGCGAGCGAAGGGCGCGAGGGTTCCCGAATGGACTCTATGAAGTTGCCGACCGACCGGCGGCGGCCCGAGACGCAGTTTCAGGGTCTCGTCGAGCACTCCCTGGTCGGAATGGCGATCGTCCAGGACGGCCGGTTTCTCTACGTCAATCCGAAATACTGCGAGATCTTCGGCTACAGCAGGGATGAAGTACTCGAGGGCATGACGCCGCTCGACCTGACGGCCGATGCCGACCGCGGACGTGCCGCCTTGAACATGGAAATGCGCCTGATGGGCACGGCGGCGGGTGTGGATTACATGTTCAAGGGAAAGCGCAAGGACGGCTCCATCATCGACGTCGAGCTCCATGGTGCGCTCATGGAGATTGGCGGCCGGCCGGCACTCATCGCCAGCCTCATGGATGTGACGGCGCGAAGGCGCGGCGAAGAGAAGCTGCGGCGGCTGCAGGAACAAACGAAGCGGGAGCGCGACACCGCGCAGCGCTACCTGGACATCGCCGGTGTGCTGATCCTGGTGCTGAATGCCGACGAGAGCGTTGCCCTGATCAATCGCCAAGGATGCAAAATTCTCGGCTACGACGGCCCGGAAGAAATTCTCGGAAAGTCATGGATCGACCTCTGCATCCCCGAGCGCATGCGGGAAACGACGAGGAAAGCGTTTCGTCGCCTCCTTAGCGGAAAG
>DATEQI010000250.1:0-5139 GCA_035272805.1 Alphaproteobacteria bacterium
GAGGGAGAGGGAGGGGCCCAGCGCGTAGCGCTGGGAGGGTGAGGGGTGACGCCAGGCGCCCTTTCGCTGGAAGTTGCCCGCTCAGCGCTCCCGCGCGAGATAGTCGAAGGCCGTGAGCGCGTGGACATAGAAGACGGCGAAGACATCCTCGATCGTGGCATACTCGTCGGCCCCGCCCATGTTGTGCGGCGTTGGGCCGTAGACGATCGCGGGCACGTGGCACTCGCGAAAGAAGCGTGCATCCGAGAAGCCGACGCGCATGTTGCGCACGACGGCCGCACCCAGGATCTCCTCGCCGTTGCGGGCGGCGAGCAGTGCTATCTCGTGGTCCGGGTCGGTCACGTTCGGCTCCGAGGCGCCGAGCACGCGGCACTCGATGCCCTCGAGCCCGTCGAGTGCGCTTCCGACCGCGGCCATGACCGCGGCGGTCGAGAGCCCCGGCGGCAGGCGGATATCGACGCGCGCCTTGGCCGCGTCGGGGATGACGTTGACCGCGAGCCCGCCCTCGATCGTGCCGATGTTGAGGGTCACGTGCTGCAGCGTCTCCGCCTCGCCCGCACCCGACACGGCCTCCGAGACGGGCTTGGCCGCGAGGATCGCGCGGCGCACGGGCTCGGGGATCGGGCAGGGCAGCTCGCGCAAGCGGGCGAGCCGGGCAAGTGCCGCCATGAGCCGATCGATCGCATTGACGCCGAGATGCACGTGGGCGCCGTGGTTGGCGATGCCGCGCGCGCTCAGCTCGAGCCAGAGCTGCCCCTTCTCGCCGAAGCGCACCACGCGGGGCGAGCCCGCGTCGCCGCACATCATGGCGTCGCCGGTGACCTCGGGCACCTGCGCCAGAAGGTGCTGTGTGCCCCAGACACCGCCCGTCTCCTCGTCGCCGGCGAGTGCCAGGACGAGCTCGCCCGCCAGGCGCTCGCGCTCCTCGGCGAGCAATGTTGCCGCGAGCACCGCCGCGGCCAGCCCGGCCTTCATGTCGGAGATGCCGCGCCCGTGGATTTTGCCGTCCGCAACGACGCCGCCGAGCGGCTCGACGCTCCAGCGCGACGGATCGCCCACGGGGAAGGTATCGAGATGGCCGCTGAAGACGAGGCGCCGCCCCGGGGTCGCGAAGGCGAGGCGTGCCACCAGATTGACGATGGGCGCGCGCGCCGTCACGCGGCTCAAGGTGACGCCGGGTACTGCTTGCAGCAGCTCGGCGATCAGCTCGACGACGCGGCTCGTGTCGCCCGGCGGATTCTCGCTGCCGGCGCGGACGAGGGCGGCGCTGAGCTCGATGAGGCGCTCTCGCTTGGCGCGCACCTTGGAGGCGAACCGCCGCCGCGCCTCGGCAATGCTCTCGGCCATGGCCGCGGCCTACCGCGGCACGCCGAGCTGCACCACGCGCTCGCCCGCCGAGACGACCGGGAAGGTCGCGATGCGCACCACCGGTCCCGCGTGCGGCGCGAGGATGCGCTCGACGATCTCGCCGAAGGTGTCGGTGATGGTGGCGAGGACCTCGCCTTCCGCGACTTCCTGATTGAGCTCGACCGTGCGGTGGAGGAGCCCGCCGCGCCGCGCGCGCACGATCGTCATGGTGGAGATCACCAGGCGCCGGCCGAGGTCGGCTTGGCCGCCGGCCAGCATGCCGATGCGCCGGAACACGTTGGCGAGGCCGGCGAGCCCGCGCGCGGTGACCTCGGGCTCGAGCCGGCCGCCCTCGCCGACCTCGACCCCCATGGCGACGGCGCCGCGCTTGGCCATGACCACGTGAGGGCTCGCTTCATGCACGTAAATGCCTTGCTCCGTCGCGAGGATGAAGTCGGCGCCGAAGGCCTTGGCGATCTCCTCGGCCTCGAGTGCTGCGGCGCCGATCCGCCGCGGCGGCAGGAAGGCGAAGGGCGCGTAGCGGCCCCCCGTCGTCGGCGTGTGCACGTCGATGAGATAGTCGGCGTGCTGCATCAGGTTCTCGAAGATGGCGTGGGCGAGGAGGGACGCCATATTGCCGTTGGCGTCGCCCGGGAAGGAGACCCACGGGTCGGGCGGGCTCTGGTCGAGGGGGGACTTGATGAAGTGGCCGAGGAAGTAGCGGTGCTGGACCTGGAAGGCGAGGGGGTTCTGCACGGGCACCATGACGATGGTGCCGTTGAGCTCGCGCAGGTCGACGGTGCGGGCGAAGCGGTTGACGAGCTCGACGCCGTTGACCTCGTCGCCATGGAAGGCAGCGCCCAGATAGAAGACCGGACCCGGCTTGGCGCCGCGCAATGCCACGACCGGAAGCTCGACCCAGCTGCCGTCCGCGAGCTCGAGCGTGCGCATGCGCATCTGCGCGCGCTCGCCGCGCACGAGCTTGAGCCCGGGAATCTCGAGCTTCTTGTCCGATTGGGACTTGAGCGTCGCCATGGTCTCCCCTCTCGTCTCAGAGACTGACTCGAAACGAGCCGCTTACGTAAAGGATTCCCTCTCCCGCAAGCGGGAGAGGGAAGGGGCCCATCCCGAAGGGATGGGAAGGGTGAGGGATTGCCTGATGTCGGTGTTGTCCCTCACCCTCCCATTGCTGCGCAATGGGCCCCTCCCTCTCCCGCTTGCGGGAGAGGGGTAAATGAGCGTCGCTCGGGTCCGGTTTCGCCTCACCCTCCCGTTCCCGCGGGACGCAGTGGCTGGGAGGCCGGAAGATCGTAGCTCGCCATGAGATCGTCGACGATCTTGTGGAACTTCGGCCAGGGTGCTTCGCGGAAGCTGTGGTCGCGAACGACATAGGGCGGGCCCGCGTAGAACTTCTCGTACTGCTGGTGCCGGGTGGCGAGCTCGGAGCCGAGCAGGTCCCAGGCGAGCTTGAAGAGCTTCATGCGCTGGAGGGCGCTGTGGCTCGTCGTGCTCCACATCTCCTCGAAGGTCTCGCGCAGGCCCGCGTCCCGCATGACCGACGCATCGGCCGGCATGAGGAACACGCCGGCACCCATGAGCTCGCGGACCTTGTCGCAAATATCGGCGTAGCTCTCGGTGCACCAGGTCAGCGCGCCGTACATGTAGCGCCGGTTGAAGGAGACGTAGCCGTTGCCGAGATCCTCGTGGTCGAGGCTCTGCCCGTAGATCATGCCGGCGAGCATGCTTTCGAGTGCCGCGAGCCGGCCGAGGGCCTCGCGCACCGCCGGGATGCGGTCGGCGCTGTTCGCCTGGGTGATCCGGCTCGCCAGTCCGACGAGGAGCTGCAGCTTCGACCAGAAGCGCACGTTCGCCTGGTGGTTGCCGAAGCAGTGGGACGGCGTGCGGTAGTAGAGCTCGCGCGAGAGCTGGGGATCGTCGTGCGCGAAGACGCGCTCCCACGGCACCTTGACCTGGTCGAAGACGACGACGCTGTCGGTCTCGTCGTAGCGGTAGGTCAAGGGGTTGTCGAACTCGCTCACCGCCAGCGGCTCGAAAGGCTTGCGCGACCACAGGCTCAAGCCCGCGGCACTCATGGGCAGGACGCAAGTGATCGCCTCCTTCTTCCGCTCGAGTGCGATCGGCTGCACGTTGCCGAGCCAGAGCTCGTTCGCGAAGACGGCACCCGTCGCGAGCAGCTTCATGCCGCTGATGACCACGCCGGCGTCGTCCTCCTTGACCACGCGCACGGTCGGTGAGCGATCGCCTTGGCGGCCGCCGCTGAAGCCGGGATCGCGCGTGCCCGGCGCCGGAATCACGGCATAGGCGATGTAGCTGTCCGTGCTGCGCGCTTCGCGGTAATAGGCACGAAGGTTCTCGGCGTAGGGTGCCCGGCGCGTGACCCCGCTGTCCAAGACCTCCGCCTGGAGCACCATGCCCGCGACGAAGCTCGCCACATGGTCGAACGAGCGGCCGAAGAGGCCGTAGGTGCGGTCGGCGATCGCCTTGTGCGCGTGCGTGCGGCGGAGCAGGTCCTCTCGGCTCCGCGGTAGCAGGAAATGCATGCTGAAGCGCTCGCCCGCCTCCTCGAAGGAAAGCGTCTCGCGCATCTCTTGGCACCGCTTGAGATCGTAGAGTGCCGCGACCGAGCGCACGGCGTTGCGGAACGCCCTGTGGCGCGTCACGTCGGCGATGCGCTCGCCTCCGACATAGACGGTGCGGCCGTCGCGCAGGCTCTCGAGATGATCCTCGCCCGATCTCAGCATGTCGCCTCCTTCTCCGCACTCGCGTCGCAACTTCGGCCGCGCGCGAAATTACCTAAGTCGGTTAGCGAGATCAACCCGCCCTGCCTAAAGTTTCATCACCGCGCCGACGGCCGGCGGGAACGCGATCGCCCCTTGAGCATTTGCAGAAAATTCGATTAGAGTGTCGGCGGACTGTCCATGAGGTGCGCCCCCTGCCGCCGTCTTGCGCGCGGCAAGCGGGCCCTATCAACCCGCGATCGAATGAAGTGAGCCGAGCCTCGATGACCCCGAGAATGTCGCTACTGAGACCGCGTGTGTCATTGGCAGCGCTCGTGCTTGCGCTCGGCCTTTTCGGGTCGGCCACGGCGGCGCGCGCGGACGACATCTTCCAGAGCCGGCCCACGGTCGCACAATTGCTGGCGCTGCGGGAGGCGCCGGGCGGGGCGCTCGATGGCTATCCCTGGAGTGCGATCGGCCGTTTCGAGCGGCCCATCGCCGGCGGCTGCACGGGCGTCTTGATCGGCCGCCGCGTCGTGCTGACGGCGGCGCATTGCCTCTTTAATCCTTTCACGCGGCAATGGCTGCCGGCCAAGGCCCTGGTCTTCACGCCGGGCGTCGGCACGCCCAGGTGCTGCGAGCGGGTGGGCGTGCGCGACTACCGGATTGCCCCCGGCTTCAGACCCTATGGGCGACCGGCACTCATGGCCGAGGGCGTCGACCTGGCCCTCGTGCTTCTTGCCGAGCCGGCGGGCGACAAGGCGGGCTTCCTGCCCTGGCTGCGCAGCGCCGAGATTGAGCGGGCATTGGTGCGGCCAGGTGGGGTGTTCCTCGAGGCGGGCTATCCGGAAGCGAGTGCCGCGAGGTTAAGCGTGCACGGCTTTTGTCGGGTCATGCAATATTTCGAGAGGCGCCACGTCTTCGTCCACAGCTGCGTGTCGCTCAAGGGCGAATCGGGCTCGCCGGTCTTCGCCAAGATCCGGGGCCAGTACAGCATCGCCGGCATCGAGGTCGGCACGGCCGGCGTGAGGACGAACGGGCGCGAGCGCTGGGG
>DATEQI010000251.1:0-10914 GCA_035272805.1 Alphaproteobacteria bacterium
ACCGACCGAGCGAGAAAGAGGCCTTCATGAACGAGATGCAGCGGGAATACTTCCGCCAGAAGCTGCTGCGCTGGCGCGAGGAGCTGCTGCACGAGTCATCGCAGACCCTCGTGCATCTCCAGCAGGAGAGTCTCGCGGAGCCCGACATTGCCGACCGTGCCTCCCTCGAGACCGACCGCTCGCTCGAGCTCCGCACGCGCGACCGCGAGCGCAAGCTGATCTCAAAGATCGACGAGGCACTCCGGCGCATCGAGGAGGGTACCTACGGCTATTGCGAGGAGACCGCCGAGCCGATCAGCCTGCGGCGCCTCGAGGCGCGCCCCATCGCCACCTTGAGCGTCGAGGCGCAGGAGCGCCACGAGCGGCTCGAGCGCACCCAACGCGACGAATAGCGGCGCAGAGCCGGCCGCTGGCGCCGGAACCTCCGTCCCGAGCGGGCGCCGCCGGCTTCCGAAAATTAACATATTGATTTTAATAAATATTTTTCTCTAACAAGAACACTTGCAGAACAGAACAAAATGTGTACAATGCCTCCACGCCCGCGATAGCGCAGCACATCTCCCGCGCGCGTTGCGTGCCCCACGGCTCTCATGGGATAAGGAGGCGATCATGTCGGAAGTGGCACTCCGTCTCGTACAGAAGGAGAACATGGACAAGAACAAGGCGCTCGATGCCGCGCTCTCGCAGATCGAGAAGGCCTTCGGCAAGGGCTCGATCATGCGTCTCGGCCAGAGCGAGAAGGCGGTCGAGACCGAGGTGGTGTCGACGGGCTCGCTCGGCCTCGACATCGCCCTTGGCATCGGCGGGCTGCCGCGCGGCCGCGTCGTCGAGATCTACGGGCCGGAGAGCTCGGGCAAGACCACCTTGGCCCTCCAGGTCATCGCCGAAGCGCAGAAGCCGGGCGGGGTGTGCGCCTTCATCGATGCCGAGCACGCCCTCGACCCGAGCTATGCCAAGAAGCTAGGCGTCGACGTGGAGAACCTCCTCATCTCCCAGCCCGACGCGGGCGAGCAGGCGCTCGAGATCGCCGATACGCTGGTGCGCTCGGGGGCGATCGACGTGCTCGTCATCGACAGCGTGGCGGCGCTGGTGCCGCGCGCCGAGCTCGAAGGCGCAATGGGCGATCAGCTGCCGGGCTTGCAGGCGCGGCTCATGAGCCAGGCGCTGCGGAAGCTCACCAGCTCGATCAGCCGATCCCGCTGCCTCGTCATCTTCATCAATCAGATCCGCATGAAGATCGGCGTCATGTTCGGCAATCCGGAGACCACCTCGGGCGGCAACGCGCTCAAGTTCTACGCCTCGGTGCGCCTCGACATCCGCCGCATCGGCGCCATCAAGGACCAGGACGAGGTCGTCGGCAACCAGACCCGCGTCAAGGTGGTCAAGAACAAGGTGGCGCCGCCCTTCAAGGTGGTCGAGTTCGACATCATGTACGGCGCGGGCATCTCCAAGACCGGCGAGCTCGTCGATCTCGGGGTCAAGGCCGGCATCGTCGAGAAGGCGGGCGCCTGGTTCTCTTACAACGGCCAGCGCATCGGCCAGGGCCGCGAGAACGCCAAGCAGTTCTTGAAGGAGAACAAGGACGTGGCCGCCGAGATCGAGCGCGCCATCCGCGCCAACGCCGGCATCGTCGCCAACGCCCTCATGGGTGCGGGCGGGGAGGGCGAGGCGGCGGCGGGCGGGGGCGAATAGCTTTCCCCAGAGGCGCCGCCACCCGGGCGCCGACGTGAAATGGTGCCGGTTGCCGTGATCCAAGATCGCAGCACCGGCACCATGGCATGTTGCGGGGGAGAGCAGGACCTCGCCGGCGGAGGCGATGGGCTCTCCGCTCGAGATCGCTATTTTTCTCGGCATGACCGGAGACGAGCCGCGGGATGGCCGGTACACCGGGCATCCCGTCGTTCTAAATGCCCTTGACGGCATATGCCATAGAAAGCATATTACGCAGTGTGGACGGTCGCCCTCGCACCGGAATTCGAGCCTGAGATTCGGGCGCTGCCAGCCGAGGTCAGAATCGAGCTCTTGGCGCAAGTACGTGTCGTCGAGAGGTTCGGCCCTACCGCAGGCCGTCCGCGGGTCGATACGCTCAAAGGCTCGAAGCACGCGAACATGAAGGAATTGCGCTTTGATGCAGAAGGTGCCGTGTGGCGGATCGCCTTTGCTTTCGATCCCGAGCGGAAAGCGATCTTACTGGTTGCCGGCGACAAGAGCGGGCAAAGCGAAAGGATGTTCTACCGGCGTCTGATCGCGACCGCGGACAAGCGGTTTGATGCTCATCTTGAATGGGTGAAGGGTCGGAGAACACGGAAATGAGGTGGGTGTAAGGATGCCGCGGACATTGGACGAATTCATTGCCGCTCTACCCGAGGGCGAGCGAGCGAGGGTTGAGGCGCGGGCCCGGGAACTCATTGCCGAGGAGATGTCCCTGAGGGACCTGCGCAAGGCCATCGGCAAGACGCAGACGGCGGTCGCGAAACGGCTCAAGGTCGGGCAGGACGCCGTCTCGAAGCTCGAGACGCGGAGCGACATGTACATCTCGACGTTGCGCAGCGTCCTCAAGGCAATGGGCGGAGAGCTGGAGCTGGTCGCCCGGTTTCGCGGTCGCCCACCCGTCCGCCTCGAGCAGCTTGGGGCTGCAACACCGCGTCGCAAGCGCGAGCGCCGCGCCGTGGCTTAGCGCAGAGCAATTTCGTTCGTTCGAGGGCATCAACGTCACGAAAATTGACCGCCTATCCGATTGAGCCGCCGGCGAACACCTATGTTTGAGTTTTGAACTTTGTGCCAGAAGTGGACATCCGTATATTTCAGTCTTCCCACGCCGCACATGTTTCACGCCTAACTAGCCAAACTAGGAAGCTACTGCTGTTACCATAATCAATCCGACTGTATCGGTCCATCGACGGGGCAACCTATGGCGCTACGCGACCGCGTTGAAGATTTCATCGGCCACCGCGCCGCCTCGAGAAGTTGAGAGTTATTCGACGCATATCTTTGCATATCCCGTAGTGGTGGCAATACTTCCCGAGAACACAGGAAGGACGCGGATTGTCTTGACAAAATTACCCTTATAGGTAGAATGATTCATGGGGGCGATGATATTGCTACCGGCATCAAGGAGTGATCGCATGTCATCAAGACACCCCCACCACGGACAGCCGCTATCCAGTGGGATCATTCGCCAGCACGGCGGGTTGTTGAGCGCCGCTCATAAGGACATTGAAGAACAGGAATTACCGGCGCCAGATCTAGGCGAGAGCGCGCCCAAACCTCCGGGCAGGGCCGAGGATGAGCCCGATCCAGACTTTGTGAAGCCAGATCCAAATCTCGATAACATGCCAACTTTCAAGGATAAGGCTGAGGATACTCGCGATCCGAGCTTCGAGAAGGGCATCCCAGGCCCGGATGTGACGCCTCCGAATGAGGAAGACATATAGGCTGACCGAAGCTTGCGATGGACTTGCGGCACGTCTCGGACAGCCGGATTGCTTCCGGGTAAGTCTCGAGGGAGCTGTGCAATGACGCTCGCTTGCGCACGCGTGTGTTTCGTCAATCTAGGTTTCGGACTGGCGCCTCGGAGCGCATTGAAGTTTCTATCTTTGGCAGTCCTATCCTTTTGCATCCTGTTGGCGACCCCGCTGGCGCATGCGCAAAGCATTCCTTGCGTCTTGAAGATCGTGCAGCTTGAGACCGGCGGCGGGACGCCGTTCTACGTGCGTTGCCCGGGCGGACCCGGCGTCTGCCGCGGGAACTTTGCACTCGCGATCGAGGGCGCCAAGCAGGCGATCTTCGTGAAGGCGTTTTGCGAGCCCGGCAGAGTCACGCTCGCGTTCGCCGACATGAGCGGCACCCTGGCTCTCGGTTCCCAGACGTTCACCGTCATTCATATGCCCCAATCCAACACCGCACATGCCTCGCTCGACCTCTACCCGCCGCTCGCGAGGCTAAGCCAGGACTCGCCCCCGTCGCACATTGACCTCCCGGTGCTGCGACAGTCGGATCGTCCGATCGCGAAGGTCCGGGTCGATGTTTGGACGGAGCGCTAGGAGATTCCCTCTCCCCCTTCAGGAGGCTTGAGCCGCGAAGCGGACCAGGGGTCGGGGGTGAGGAGGCGTTCGGGCGAGAATTGCCGTCGCCGCAAGGCGCCCGCTGCTTGCGTGCGTCCTCCTCACCTTCCCATCGCTTCGCCCGGCGCGCGTAGCGCGCCTCTTTTCCATGATGCAGAAGAAGCGGGCCTTGGGCCCGCGGGGCCCCTTCCTCTGCTGCTGAAGGAGGAGAGGAGCGCGATTGTCTTCTTCCACGCCTGGACACCGCCGCAGCCCGCAAGGTAGAAACGGCGGTCCCGCGCTCGGCCCGCGGCAAGTGGCCTTGGCGTTCCGACCGGCCCGATCCAATATAAGGTGCCATGACGACCGCGAACGAGATCCGCGCTCAGTTTCTCGACTTCTTCCGCAAGGAGGGCCACGAGGTGGTGCCCTCGGGCCCGCTCGTGCCGCGTAACGACCCTACCCTGCTCTTCACCAGCGCCGGCATGGTGCAGTTCAAGGGCGTCTTCACCGGGGTGGAGAAGCGGCCCTACCAGCGCGCGGTGACGGCGCAGAAGTGCCTGCGCGCCGGCGGCAAGCACAACGACCTCGAGAACGTCGGCTACACCGCGCGCCACCATACTTTCTTCGAGATGCTCGGCAACTTCTCCTTCGGCGACTACTTCAAGGAGCGCGCCATCGAGCTCGCCTGGCGCCTCGTCACCAAGGAGTACGGGCTCGCCAAGGAGCGCCTGATCGCGACCGTCTACGCCGATGACGACGACGCCTTCGAGCTTTGGCGCAAGATCGCCGGCCTGCCCGAGAGCCGCGTGATCCGCATCGCCACCTCGGACAATTTCTGGGCCATGGGCGACACCGGCCCCTGCGGGCCGTGCTCGGAGATCTTCTACGACCATGGACCCGGGATCGCGGGCGGCCCGCCCGGGGGTGCCGAGGCGGAGGGCGACCGCTTCGTCGAGATCTGGAACCTCGTCTTCATGCAATTCGACCAGCCCGAGCCGGGCAAGCGCATCGCCCTGCCGCGTCCCTCGATCGACACCGGCATGGGGCTCGAGCGCATCACCGCAGTGCTGCAGGGCGTCCACGACAATTACGACATCGATCTCTTCCGCGGCCTCATCGAGGCCTCGGCCGAGGCGAGTGGCACCGCCCCCGACGGGCCGCACGCCGTCTCCCACCGCGTGATCGCCGACCATCTGCGCGCTTCCGTCTTTCTCATCGCCGACGGCGTGCTCCCGTCGAATGAGGGGCGCGGCTACGTGCTGCGCCGGATCATGCGCCGCGCCATGCGCCACGCGCAGATGCTCGGCTGCAAGGAGCCGCTTCTGTGGCGCCTGGTTCCGGCCCTCGTCGAGCGCATGGGGGCCGCCTATCCCGAGCTCATCCGCGCGCAGGCGTTGGCGAGCGAGACGCTGCTTCTCGAGGAGACGCGCTTCAAGGACACACTCGGGCGCGGCTTGCGGCTGCTTGAGGAAGCGACGGCGTCGCTTCCGAAGGCGGCACCGCTCTCGGGCGAGGTCGCCTTCAAGCTCTACGACACCTACGGCTTCCCGCTCGACCTGACCGAGGACGTGCTGCGCGCCGAGGGCCGCAAGGTCGACAACGAAGGCTTCAACGCCGCGATGGCGCGCCAGCGCGCCGAGGCGCGCAAGGCGTGGGCCGGCTCGGGCGAGGCCGCGACCGAGCGCGTGTGGTTCGAGCTGCGCGAGAAGTGCGGGGCGAGCGAGTTCCTCGGCTACCAAACGACCGTGGCCGAGGGCCAGGTGCAGGCGATCCTCATCGACGGCAAGCCGGTTGCGCGCGCCGATGCCGGGGCCAAGGTTGCAGTCGTCGTCAATCAGACGCCGTTTTACGGCGAATCGGGCGGCCAGATGGGCGATAGCGGCGTCATCTTCGCCCCCGACGGCCTCGAGCTCGCGGTCTCCGACACGGAGCGTAAGGCGGGCGATCTCATCGTGCATGAGGGCGAGGTCAGGAAGGGCCGCATCGCCCTCGGCCAAGCCGTCGAGCTCCGGGTCGATGCCGCCCGGCGCGATCGGCTGCGCGCCAACCACTCGGCGACCCACCTCCTGCACCAGGCGCTGCGCCGCGCGCTCGGCGCGCACGTGACGCAGAAGGGCTCGCTCGTGGCCCCCGGGCGCCTGCGCTTCGACTTCAGCCATCCCAAGCCGATGACGACGGCCGAGCTCGCCGCCGTCGAGGCCGAGGTCAATGCGCGCGTGCGCCAGAACAGCGAGGTGGCGACCCGTCTCATGACCCCCGAGGCCGCGGTCGAGCAGGGTGCGCTTGCGCTTTTCGGCGAGAAATACGGCGAGGAGGTGCGCGTCGTCTCGATGGGCTCGGACGACGGTACCAGCTTCTCGACCGAGCTCTGCGGCGGCACGCACGTGCGCCGCACGGGCGACATCGGCACCTTCAAGATCGCGAGCGAGCAGGCGCTCGCCTCGGGCGTGCGCCGCATCGAGGCGTTGACCGGCGAGGCGGCCCTCGATCATGTCGCGCGCGAGGAGGCGATCCTTGCCGAGGCCGCAGCAGCGCTCAAGGTGGCGCCCGCCGAGCTGCCGCAGCGCTTGGCCAGCCTGATGGAGGAGCGCAAGCGGCTCGAGCGCGAGCTTTCCGAGGTGCGGCGCAAGCTCGCGGCCGGCGGCGGCGAGGGGGCACCCGCGGCCAAGGAGGTGGGCGGCGTCAAGTTCGCCTCGCGCCTCTTGGATGACGTGCCCGCGCGCGAGCTCAAGGCCATGGCGGACGCGCTCAAGAAGCAGGTCGGCTCGGGCGTCGTCGCCATCGCGGCCCAGGACGAGGGCAAGGCCTCCCTCGTCGTCGGCGTCACCGACGATCTGACCGGGCGGATGAGCGCCGTCGATTTCGTGCGCCTGGGTGCCGAGAAGCTCGGCGGCAAGGGCGGGGGCGGACGGCCCGACATGGCGCAGGCCGGCGGGCCGGACGTCTCGGCGCGCCAAGCAGCGCTCGATGCGATCGAGGCGGCCCTCGCGCGGCGCGCCTGACCAGCAAGCCAGGAGAGAACATGCGCTTCAAGGGAACCGACACCTACGTCGCCACCGAGGATCTGATGGTCGCGGTCAACGCCGCGATCACGCTCGAGCGCCCGCTCCTCGTCAAGGGCGAGCCGGGCACGGGCAAGACCATCCTGGCACACGAGATCGCCAAGGCGATCGGCACGCACATCATCACCTGGCACATCAAGTCGACGACCAAGGCGCAGCAGGGACTCTACGAGTACGACGCGGTGTCGCGCTTGCGCGATTCCCAGCTCGGTGACGGCCGCGTGCACGAGATCGCCAACTACATCGTGCGCGGCAAGCTGTGGGAGTCCTTCGCGGCCGAGACGCGGCCCGTGCTGCTCATCGACGAGATCGACAAGGCCGACATCGAGTTCCCCAACGACCTCCTGCTCGAGCTCGACCGCATGGAATTCTATGTCTACGAGACGCGCGAGACCGTGCGGGCACGCCAGCGGCCGATCGTCGTCATCACCTCCAACAACGAGAAGGAGCTGCCGGACGCTTTTCTCCGCCGCTGCTTCTTCCACTATATCCGCTTCCCCGACCGCGTGACGATGGAACGCATCGTCGATGTGCACTTTCCCAATGTGAAGGCGGAGCTGGTGCGCGAGGCGCTCAACGTCTTCTACAACGTCCGCGAAGTGCCCGGCCTCAAGAAGAAGCCTTCGACCTCCGAGCTGCTCGACTGGCTGAAGCTTCTGATGTCCGAGGAGATCGGGCCGGAGGTGCTGCGTGCCAAAGAGGTCGGCAAGGTGATACCGCCACTCTACGGAGCACTCCTGAAGAACGAACAGGATGTCCACCAGCTCGAGCGCATCGCCTTCCTCGCCCGGGCCGAGCGGCGCAACTGAATGCCTAGGCGGCGTGCCCAGGTGGGGTGAGGGACGGCCCGGTGTTCACGCAATTCTTCCTCGAACTTCGGCAGGCCCATATTCCGGTCAGCTTGCGCGAGTACCTCACGCTGATCGAGGCGGTCAAGTCGGGGCTGGCCGATTTCCGGCTCGAGCATTTCTATTACCTCTCCCGCTCGGCCCTCGTGAAGGACGAACGCCACCTCGACAAATTCGATCGGGTCTTCGCGCACTGCTTCAAGGGCATCGAAACACCGCCCGACGAATCGGCCGAGATTCCCGAGGAATGGCTCAAGAAGCTTGCCGAATTGCTCCTGACCGATGAAGAGAAGGCGCAGATCGAGGCGATGGGCGGCCTCGAGAAGCTGATGGAAACCCTCAAGCAGCGCCTGGCGGAGCAGAAGGGCCGGCATCAGGGTGGCTCGAAATGGATCGGCACTGCCGGCACCTCGCCTTACGGCGCATATGGCTACAATCCCGAAGGTGTGCGCATCGGCCAGGACGGCAATCGCAACAACCGTGCTGTCAAGGTGTGGGACAAGCGCGAATTTAGGAATCTCGACGATCAAGTCGAGCTCGGCACGCGAAACATCAAGCTGGCGTTGCGCCGACTGAGGCGCTTTGCGCGGGAAGGTGCAGCCGAGGAGCTCGATCTACCCGATACGATCGCCGCAACCGCGCGAAACGCGGGCTACCTCGACCTGAAATTCGTGCCCGAGCGTCACAATACGGTCAAGGTGCTGCTCCTGCTCGACGTCGGCGGGTCGATGTTTCCTCACGTGCGCGTTTGCGAGGAGCTCTTTTCCGCGGCGCGCGGCGAGTTCAAGCACCTCGAGTTCTTCTATTTCCACAATTGCGTCTACGAGAGTGTGTGGAAGGACAACCGTCAACGCAATACGGAACGCATGGCGACATTCGACCTCCTCCACACGTTCCCCACGGATTACAAGCTTGTCTTCGTGGGCGACGCATCGATGAGCCCCTATGAGATCACGGCACCTGGCGGCAGTGTCGAGCACTGGAACGAGGAAGCGGGGCAGGTCTGGCTCAGCCGCATGCTCGATACCTACGAGCACGCCGTTTGGCTCAACCCGGTGCCGGAACATTTCTGGGCCTACACCGCCTCGATCGAGATGGTGCACGGAATTGTCGGTGGGCGGATGTATCCGCTCACGCTCGACGGACTCGACCGCGGTATCCGCGAACTCAGTCGCTAGAGCATTTTCGCCTTGAGGTTCTCGTCGAGCTTGGCGAGAAACGCCTGGGTATTGAGCCAGGGCTGATCGGGACCGATGAGGATCGCGAGATCCTTGGTCATATGGCCGGACTCGACCGTCTCGACGCAGACTTTCTCGAGCGTATCGGCGAACTTGACGACCTCGGGCGTCTTGTCGAACTCGCCCCGGGATTTGAGGCCGCGCGTCCACGCGAAGATCGACGCGATGGGGTTGGTCGAGGTTTCCTTGCCCTCCTGGTGCAGGCGATAGTGCCGCGTGACCGTGCCATGCGCAGCTTCGGATTCGACGGTTTTGGCGTCGGGCGAGAGCAGTACCGAGGTCATGAGGCCGAGCGAGCCGAAACCTTGCGCCACCGTGTCCGACTGCACGTCACCGTCATAGTTCTTGCACGCCCACACGAAATCGCCGTGCCATTTCAGGACGGAAGCCACCATGTCGTCGATCAGGCGGTGATCGTAAGTCAGCTTCTTCGCTTCGAACCTCGACTTGAATTCGGCGATGTAGACCTGCTCGAAAATGTCCTTGAAGCGCCCGTCATAGGCCTTGAGGATGGTGTTCTTGGTCGACATATAGACCGGAAGGCCGCGGGAAAGGCCGTAATTGAAGCAGGCACGCGCGAAGCCGCGAATCGAGTCGTCGAGATTGTACATCGCGAGTGCCACACCCCCACCCGGAAAGTCGAAGACGTCGTGGTTGATGGGAGCGCTGCCGTCCTTCGGCGTGAAGTTGATCGTGAGCTTCCCGGGGCCGGGTATCCTGAAATCCGTGGCACGGTATTGATCGCCGAAGGCGTGGCGGCCGATCACGATCGGCTTGGTCCAATTGGGAACCAGGCGCGGCACGTTCTTGCAGATTATGGGTTCGCGGAACACCGTTCCGTCGAGGATGTTGCGGATGGTGCCGTTGGGCGAGCGCCACATTTTTTTCAGCTTGAATTCCTTGACGCGCGCCTCGTCGGGCGTGATGGTCGCGCATTTCACGCCGACGCCATGCTTCTTGATCGCGTTCGCCGCATCGATCGTGATCTGGTCGTCGGTCTTGTCGCGCGCCTCGATGCCGAGGTCGTAGTATTCGAGCTTAACGTCCAGGTATGGAAGGATTAGGCGCTCGCGAATGAGATGCCAGATGATGCGCGTCATCTCGTCGCCGTCGAGTTCGACGATCGGATTTACGACCTTGACCTTCTTCATCGGTTGAGTCCCTTGGAATGAATCTGCCCGCGCTCGCCGGCTGAGGTCCCGATTGGCGCGGACAATAGCATTCCCGAGCCGCGGCGCAAGAGTCGAACGATGATGTACCTCCGAATTAGCATCTACAGCCGCTCGGGTGCTGCCGGCGCGATCCTCGGTTGCGGGGCGCGCGCAATTTCGGCGAGTGCAGCATCCACGCTCTGGGTCGTCAGGAACGAGGCGCGCGATGGGGCGTGCGCGAAGCCATTGGCGATGACGTGGTCGATGAGTTGCTCGAGCGGACGCCAGTAGCCGTCAAGATCGACAAGCACGACGGGCTTGTCGTGGAGTGCCAACAGTTTCCAGGTCAGGATCTCGAAGGTCTCGTCGAGTGTGCCGAATCCGCCGGGCAATATGATGAATGCGTCGGAAAGTGCGAACATCCGCTCCTTGCGCTCGTGCATGCTGTCGACAACCTCGAGACGCGTGAGGCTGTGAACGCCCTGTTCCGCGCGCTCGAGAAATCGTGGAATGACGCCGATGACTTGGCCGCCTGCCGCGAGGGCTGCCTGGGCCAGGACGCCCATCAG
>DATEQI010000252.1:0-10341 GCA_035272805.1 Alphaproteobacteria bacterium
CCGGCGTTGGACGAAGACCTCATAGCCGTGCGCGCGGCACCATTCGAGGGTGCCGTCGGTCGAGCCGCCGTCAACGACGACGAGCTGATCGTACCATTCCGGCCGGATGCGCGGAAGGATGGCCTTGACCCCCTCCACCTCATTCAAGGTGAGGGCGACGAGCGAGACTTTCATCACCTTGACCGGGGGAAAAACGGGCGCGCTCACCATAGCGATGCCCCTGGGGATGGTCATGATATCACTGGCCACGTTCTGCCGCCTCCTCGAGCAAGCGACTCGGTCCGCTTCTCATCGAAGCTCGACCGAGACGGATTCTACGTTGAAAGGATGCATCATAATTATTATCGCGCCATTATAATTAGCAGGCATCATGCTCTTCGCGATGACCCGGGGTTATGGCGGGCCCTGAGGGGTGCTGCCGTCTGTCGGGCGCAAGGGCGTTCCGGGCACGGCGACCGGGCGATTCGCGGTATCGAGTCGTGCCGCGGCCGCGGTTGATTTCCGCTCGTCGTGCGGTTATGCAGGGGCACTGCGGTAAAGCGCTGGCGCTCAATCACGCGGAAGCACACCGCAAGCGGCGATCCCGCTGCGACAGATGAGGTTGCAGGCCTTGAACGCACTCCGCGAACGCGAGCCGAGCAGCGACGATCTCGAGCGCATCTACCGCTCGTTGCGCCTCATCCGGCGGGCGGAGGAGGAGATCGCGCGCATCTATCCCTCCGACAAGATCAAGAGCCCGGTGCATCTCTCGATCGGCCAGGAAGCGGTCGCGGTCGGCGTGTGCGAGGCACTCGCGCCGGACGACGTGGTGTCGCCGACCTACCGCGGCCACGCCGCCCTCCTCGCCAAGGGCGGCTCGCTCAAGGGCATGATGGCCGAGCTCTACGGCAAGGCGACCGGGCTCACCGGCGGGAAGGGCGGCTCGATGCATCTCATCGACATGCGCCATAACGTGCTCGGCGCCTCGGCGGTGGTCGGTACCACGATCCCTGTCGCGGTCGGCTACGCGCTCGCCTTCAAGCGCATGAAATCGACGCGTGTGGTCGCGGCCTTCTTCGGCGACGGCGCCACCGAGGAGGGGGTCTTCGCGGAGAGCCTCAATTTCGCGGCCCTGCACCGCCTGCCGGTGCTGTTCGTCTGCGAGAACAACGCCTATGCCATCCATACGCCGATCGCGAAGCGCTGGGCGACCGAGCGCCTCGCCGAGCGGGTCGCGAGCTACGGCATCCCGGCCGCGCGCATCGAGGACGGCGACGTGCTGGCCATCCGCGCGCAGGCCGCGGACGCCGTCGCCAAGATGCGCGGCCGCGAAGGGGGCCCGCATTTCCTCGAGTGCCGCACCTACCGCTGGCGCGAGCACGTCGGCCCCAACGAGGACTATGACGCGGGCTATCGCTCCCGTGCCGAGTTGGCACCATGGCAGAGGAACGACCAGCTGGAGCGCATCGGCGTGCTGCTTGCGGGCGGGCACCGTGCCGCCATCGATGCCGCCGTCGAGCGCGAGATCGCCGACGCGATCGCCTTTGCCGAGGACAGTCCCTTTCCCGAGCGGGAGGCGCTCTTCACCGATGTCTTCGCCGGCTAGCAACGCGCGGCTCCTGAGTTACGTGGATGCGCTCGCCGAGGCGGTCGCACAGGAGATGCGGCGCGACGCCAGCGTCTTCGTCTTCGGCTGCGACGTCGACGACCATAAGGCGATCCAGGGCTCGACGCGCGGGCTCGTGGAAGAGTTCGGCGCCGAGCGCGTCTTCAACACCCCGCTTTCCGAGGACGCCATGGCGGGAGTCGCGATCGGAGCTGCTATGGCGGGCATGCGGCCGATCCACGTGCACATCCGCATGGATTTCCTCATGCTCTGCATGAACCAGCTCGTCAACATCGCGGCCAAGAGCCGCTACATGTACGGCGGGCAGGTCAAGGTGCCGCTCGTCGTGCGCAGCGTGATCGGCAAATCCTGGGGCCAGGGCGCGCAGCATTCCCAAGGCCTGCACGCGATGTTCATGCACGTGCCCGGGCTCAAAGTGGTGGCGCCCTCGAACGCGCACGACGCGAAGGGCTGCCTGACCGCGGCGATCCGCGACGACAATCCGGTGATCTTCGTCGAGCACCGCTTGCTCTACTACGCCGACGCGTTCGTGCCCGAGGAGCCCTACGTGGTGCCGTTCGGCAAGGCGCGCGTGTGCGGCGCGGGCGGGGACGTCACGATGGTCGGCGTCTCGAACATGCTGGTCGAGTGCCTGAGGGCGCGCGAGCTTCTTGCCGAGGTCGGCATCTCGGCCGAGGTGATCGATCCGATCTCGCTCGTCCCGCTCGACATCGAGACGATCGTGCGGTCGGTCGGCCGCACCGGCCGGCTTCTCGTCGTCGACAATGCCTGGACCTGCTGCGGGGCGAGTGCCGAGATCGTCGCCGCCGTGGCCGAGCGTGCTGCGAACGGCCGCCCTCTCCAGGCCCGGCGCATGGGTTATGCTCCGGTCACTTGCCCGACCACGCCCGCCCTCGAAGCGGAGTTCTATCCCGACCCGGCGAAGATCGCGCACGTCGCCCACGCCATGGTGCGCCCCGATGCAACTCCCTGGCGGCCCGATCAGAGGCACGCCGAGCTTGCCTATCAAGTGAAGTTCCGCGGGCCCTTCTGAGCGGGCCCTCGCGGCAGTGCGAGGAGCAGAGCAGGCCCATGTTCTACGATTTGGCGGCCGGCACGTGGGGTGCGGAGGAGATCGCGGCGATCCAGCGCGTGATCGCGTCCGACCGTCTCACCATGGGGCCGCAGGTGGCGCGTTTCGAAGAGGCCTTCGCCGCCTATCACGGGCGCCGCTACGGCGTCATGGTCAATTCCGGCTCTTCCGCCAATCTCGTCGCGGTCGCGGCCCTCTGCTACAAGAAGGAGCGTCCGCTCGCGCGCGGCGACGAGGTGATCGTGCCGGCGATCGCCTGGGCCACGACCTATCATCCGCTGCAGCAATACGGATTGAAGCTCAAGATCCTCGACATCGAGCTCGAGACGCTCAACATGGACGTGAGCCAGCTCGAGCGCGCGATCGGGGAGCGCACGCGTGCGATCGTAGGCGTCAGCATCCTCGGCAACCCGGCGGCCCTCGACGTCATGCGCGCCGCGGCCGACCGCCACGGCCTCTACTTCATCGAGGACAATTGCGAATCGATGGATGCCGAGCTCGCCGGCAGGAAGGCCGGGACCTTCGGCCACATCTCGACCTTCAGCCTTTTCTACTCGCACCACATCTCGACCGTCGAGGGCGGCATGGTGACGACGGACGAGCGCGAGCTCTTCGAGCTCTGCCGCGCCATGCGCGCGCACGGCTGGATCCGCGACCTGCCCGCCGATTCCGAGCTTTACGAGAAGCATGCCGACGATTTCTACGAAGCCTACCGCTTCATCCTGCCGGGCTACAACGTGCGTCCGACCGAGATCGGCGGTGCCGTCGGGATCGAGCAGCTCAAGAAGCTGCCGGCCATGACCGCGGCACGGCGGCGGAACTGGGACTGTTTCCGCAAGCTCTTCGGCGGCGACAACCGTTTCATCATCCAGCGCGAGAACGGCAAGAGCTCCGCCTTCTCCTTCACCATCATCCCCAACCCGGAGCTCGGCATCCGGCGAGCGGACATCCTGCCGCGGCTCAAGGAGGCGGGCATCGGCTACCGCATGATCACGGGCGGCTGCATCACGCGCCACGACGTGATCAGGCACTACGACTACGCGTGCCTGGACGGCCTGCCGAACGCGAACCTCGCCCACGACGAGGGCTTCTTCGTGGGAAACCATCCCTTCGACCTCAGCGCGCAGATCGCACGCCTGCGCGAGGTCCTCGACCGCGCGGCGCGCGCATGAGCGCCGCGGCACCCTCGCGCGCAAAGTCCGGCCTGCAAGTCCTGGTGACGGGCGGGGCCGGCTATCTCGGCGCGGTCCTGGTGCCCGAGCTTCTGGCGGCCGGCCACAAGGTGACCGTGCTCGACAATTTCATGTACCGTCAGAACAGCCTCGCGCAGGTCTGCCATCTTGCGAACTTCGAGGTCGTCGCCGGCGACGCGCGGCAGGCCCAGGTCCTGCGGCCGCTGGTCGAGCGCGCCGACCTCGTCATCCCGCTCGCGGCCCTGGTGGGCGCCCCGCTCTGCGCAAAGGACCCGCTCGCGGCGACCTCGACCAACCGCGATGCCGTCGCGACACTCGTGAAGATGCTCAGCAGCGAGCAGCGCGTCATCCTGCCCACGACCAACAGCGGCTACGGGGTCGGCGAGAAGGGCAAGCGCTGCACCGAAAAGTCTCCGCTGCGTCCCGTCTCGCTCTACGGCCGCGACAAGGTCGCGGCGGAGAAGTTGGCACTCGCGCACGGCAATGCGGTGAGCCTGCGGCTCGCGACCGTGTTCGGCATGTCGCCCCGCATGCGCATCGATCTTCTCGTCAACGATTTCGTCTATCGCGCCGTCCACGACCGCTCCGTGGTGCTCTTCGAAGGACACTTCCGCCGCAACTATCTCCATATCCGGGACGTGGCGCGCGCCTTCCTCCATGCGATCGACAAGTTCGAGGTGATGAAGGGCGAGCCTTACAACGTGGGGCTCTCGGACGCCAATCTCTCGAAGCGGCGGCTCTGCGAGCGCATCAAGCTGCAGATCCCCGAATTCACCTACCTCGAGGCCGCGGTGGGCGCTGATCCCGACAAGCGCGACTATATCGTCTCCAACGCCAAGATCGAGCGCACCGGGTTCAAGCCCGTCTTCTCGCTCGACGACGGCATCAGGGAGCTGATCAAGGGCTATCGGATGATTCGCAATACGCTCTATGGTAACCTTTAGTGAGCGCCGCGGCGGGGGGAAAGTCGGGGTGCAGAGGTATCGGAGGAGCATGAGAGGCACGCTGCCAGGTGCGGGCTGCCTCGAAGGGCTCGACGTGCTCGTGCTCGCGGGCGGCCTGGGGCTCCGCATGCGCGAGGCGCTCGACGGCGGGCCCAAGTTGCTCGCCCCCGTCGCCGGCCGGCCCTTCCTTGCCTATCTCCTGGATTGGCTCGCGGGGTTCGGCGCGCGGCGCATTGTCTTCGCACTCGGCTACGGTGCGGAGGCGGTTCTCGATCATTTGGCGCAGGTGCAGAGGCCCGGCCTCGTGCTCGAGAGCGTGGTCGAGCCGCAGCCGCTCGGTACGGCGGGCGCCATCCGCTTTGCGCGCAGCAGGCTTTCAAGCGATCCCGTCCTGGTCGCGAACGGCGACAGCTTCGTCGATGCCGATCTCTCGGAGCTCGTCGAGCGGCACCGGAAAGCGGGGGCGCTCGGCACGTTGTTGTGCACGGAGGTCGAGGACGCCGGCCGCTACGGCCGCGTCGTCATCGATGCGGCGGGGCGCATTGCAGGCTTCGTCGAGAAGGGCGCGAGCCATCTTGGCGGCACCATGATAAGCGCCGGGGTCTATCTGTTTTCCAGACGCCTCCTGGACGAGATAGCCGCCGGCACGGCCGCTTCCCTTGAGCGCGATGTCTTCGAACGCCTGCCGGCGGGCTCGCTTGCCGCCCTCGCGGGGCGCTACAGGTTCATCGATATCGGCACGCCGGAGTCGTTTGCCCGGGCGGCCGAGATGCTCGGCGGCTTGGTGCCTGAAGCTGCGGCAGCGAACTCGGGTGGTTGCAGGCGATGATCATCAGCAGGACGCCTTTCCGGATTTCCCTCTTTGGCGGCGGCACCGACTATCGTCCGTGGTTCCGCGAGCACGGCGGGGCCGTCATCGGCACGACGATCAACAAGTATTGCTACATCACCGTGCGCTATCTGCCGCCGTTTTTTCAGCACCGGCACCGCATCGTCTATTCCAAGGTCGAGCTGGTGCGGGAGATCCCGCAGATCCAGCATCCGGCCGTGCGCGGCGTGCTTTCCGAGCTCGGTGTCGAGAAGGGGGTCGAGATCCATCATGACGCGGATCTGCCCGCGCGCTCGGGAATGGGCTCGAGCAGCTCGTTCACGGTGGGCCTGCTCAATGCCATGCACGCTTTGCGCGGCCACATGGCGACGAAGCTCGAGTTGAGCCAGCAGGCGATCCACATCGAGCAGGACGTGCTCAAGGAGGCGGTCGGTTGCCAGGACCAGATCTGGGCCGCATACGGCGGCTTCAATCGCATCGACTTCGCGCCGGACGGGACGTTCAAGGTCATGCCGATCATTGTCCCCGCCGAGCGGCGGGAGGAGCTGCGCCGATCGATGATGATGTTCTTCACCGGCTTGCCGCGCGATGCTTCCGTGATCGCCCAGCAGCAGATCGATAACCTGGGGCGCCGCGTTCGCCAGCTCGACGTCCTGCGGGGCATGGTCGATCGTGCGTCTGAGATCATCTGCGACGAGCGCACGCCGCTCAGCGAGCTGGGGAAGCTCATGGGCGAAAGCTGGCGGCTCAAGCGGGAATTGGCCTCGGCCGTCACCACGCCCGCGATCGACGAGATCTACGATGCCGCGAGTGCGGCGGGGGCCGTGGGCGGCAAGCTCTTGGGTGCCGGCGGGGGCGGCTTCATCCTTTTCCTCGTCGAGCCCGGCAAGCAAGAGCGCGTGCGCGAGCGGCTCAAGCATCTCCTCCAGGTCTCCATCGACTTCGAGCAGGACGGCAGCAAGATCGTGCTCTATCAGCCGGACGGGCTTTAGGGCGGCGAGGGGCAGAAGGCGATCTGAGCCCGGGCCGGGCGGATGCGGGACGCGGCGGGCCGTCAAGGGGAGAATGCTGGTGCCTTGCGGTCGCGATCCTCTTGGCAAACGAGCACGACCAGCGCCACGAGGGCGAGTGCCAGAAGTACGGCAAGCGCGAAGAGCAGCCTCTCCCCGACCAGCGGCCGGAAGACGAGATCGACCCGGTGCTCGCCGGGTGCCAATGCCACGGTCTTGAAGCCGTCCGCGTTCGGCTCGAGTGCTGCCGGGGCGCCGTCCACGGCTGCTTGCCATTGGGGAGTCCATGCGTCGCGATAGGTGAGGATGCCGCCTTGAGGGGTGGTTACCGCAATGGCCGCTTCATTGGCGGTGAAGCGGACCATTTGCACGGTACCGGCGGGATCGGCGATGGTGAGCTTCGGCTGATGGCAGCCGAAGGCGGCATCGAAGTCGTCGCCCAGAGCGTGGACGCGAGGGGTTGCCGAAGGGCCGAAATAACGGCGCGCCTGCGACTTGCCCAATCCGAAGAGTTGACCTTCCGTCAATTCGAGATCGCTCGCACCGCGGCGCCTTAGAGATTCGGCGACCCCCCGCGCATAGCTGTCGGAGCGGGCGTCTGGGATGCAGGGGTCGATGCCGATGAAATCCCACAAGCCATGATAGATCGAGCCGCTCAACGCGAACCGGGCCCTGATGTAGGGATAGTGGCCGTTCGAAACGCGGGTCGGCTGATAAAGCAACTGGCGCGGCCTTTGGTACCACGGTTCGACGAAAGGCAGATCCGTGTACGCAATCGATGTTCGCGCCGGATCGAGTGCCGCGTAAAATGTCGTCTCGAAATCCGCGCGGTAGATCACCGTCTCGCCTGCGGCGATCACGGCGAGCACAAGGGGGGCGAAGCGCTGCCAATATCGTCCGCGACAGAGGATCAGCGCCGCGCTCAACACGAGCGTCGCGCCGATGGCAATCCGGCCATATCCGACAGAGTCCCAGTAATAAATCGGCGGCAGATTCTTGGCTTGTAGGATGATCGCGCAAAGCAGCACGGCCATGCTGAGCGGCAGCAGGACAAAGCGGGCGCCGGCCTCGAGCAGCCGCGGGCTGGCGAGTACGACGGCAACGGCCAGGATGGCGAAGGGCTTGGCAAATACGATCGCGGCACCCGCCGGTCGATACAAATTCATCCCGGGGACCCAGTAATAGGCCCATTTGGCGAGCGGGAACTGGTCGGGCAGGGCGAAGACGACGATGAGGGCAATGAGCAGCAACAGTTCGGGGACGAACCTAATCCGCCATCCGACGACAAGAGCGAAGAGCAAGATCGCCAGATTGGCGGCACCGAAATACGTCCAGATGTCCGGGATGCTCACGGGCCGCCCGGTGAAGAGCTCGAAGAGCCTGAGGTCGAGGGGGGCCGAGAGATCGTGAAGGTAATCGTTCAAGCTCGGCAGCAGCGTTACCGGGTCACGCAGGCGTGGGGTAAATTCCACGTACTTCTGCATCTCGTGGTCGATCGCCAGCACCCCCGCGGCAAGCGCCACGATCAAGGCGGCGAGGAGCAACGCAGGCGCGGTAAAAAGGCCGCGGAGGATGGCGCGCCATTCCGCAACGAGCGCGCCACGGTAGCGCAGGCCGGCCATGAGGAGAAACAGCGCGCCGATGTAAAACTTCGGGACGACGAGATACTGCGGATTGCCGTAGAGGCTAGAGACCAGCGCAAGCGCTGCGGCGATCAGATAGACGCCGCGCCGCGTCTCAAGAAAGCGGAGAAGAAAGAGAACGATGAGCAGGACCGTCAAGGCGCAGAGATAGCCGTAGTTGTTCGTGGTTTCCATGTAATGCGTGAAAGGCATGGCCACCGCTGCGAAACTCACGTGGGGGCCGGTCTTGCCGGTCAAATCGCGTGCGAGGTAGGCCGAAACCACGCCGATGAGCGCGAAGTCGATGCCGATCGCCCCGAAAAACAGCAGCTTGATGTCGGCAATCCGGAAGAGCGCGCCGATGAGCGCTGTCGCCGCGTTGGTCGGGCCGAAGGTGAACAGCAGCTCGAAGGCGCTCGGGATGCCGTAGCCGGCGTAAGGCTCCCATAGCGGAATCTGGTGGTCGAGCAAAATGGACGAATAGGTGAGGTGATAAAGCTGGTAATAGGAAAAGATGTCGTGCTGCGGAAAATAGGCGTCCGCATAGCCGGCCCAGCCGATGGCGAGTCCGCTTGCCAGTGCGAGGAGGAGGGGTAGGCGCATCGGCATGATCGGGCGATCCTCGAGCGGCGCTCACCGGTCGCCGCAGCAGGCGCATTTGGTAGCGGTTTTTCGGGGTGCGTACAACGGAAGTGTCGCCAAAGCCGAGGACTGCGGGATGCGCCGATCGCCAGGTTCCGGCAGGCAAATCGCCGCTCGCCATCATCCCCTTTCGGACAAATCGACGCATCCCGAGCTGGTTGCGCGGGGCCCTTGAGTTGTGATAGGAAACAGCCGCTTTTCGGGCGGCCAGTGCCGCCTCCGAGGGTTGGGCCCCCGTCGCGCCAGGCGCGCGGGCGCGCCGAAAACCCGCTCCATCCCGGCCGCATCCGGGCAGGTGAAGCGGGATTCTTCAGGGCCATCGAGAGGGTAGGGCGAGTGGCTTCGGAAACGACAGGCCTTTCCCGCATTGCCGGACGCTATGCCTCGGCGCTTTACGAGCTGGCGGACGAGAGCAAGGAGCTCGACGCCGTGGCCTCCGACCTGCGCGCGCTCAACGCCATGATCGCCGGGTCCGCCGAGCTGCGTGGGCTCGTGCGCAGCCCGCTCATCTCGCGCCGCGATCAGGCGAAGGCGATGGCCGCAGTCCTCGAGAAGGCGGGCATCGGGGTGACCGTGCGCCACTTCGTCGGCGTCGCCGCCCAGCACCGCCGCCTGTTCCTCCTCGGCGCCATGATCGACGCCTTCTTGGCGACGCTTGCGGCACGGCGGGGCGAGCTCTCGGCCCAGGTGAGCTCGGCGGCCCCCCTCGAAGCCTCCCAGGTGGAGGCGCTCAAGGCCCAGCTCGCCAAGGCGATGGGCAAGGCGGTCAACCTCGATTTCAAGGTGGACCCGGCCCTCCTCGGCGGACTCGTCGTGAAGGTCGGCTCGCGCATGGTCGACAGTTCGCTCAAGAGCAAATTGCAGAGACTCGAGCTCGCCATGAAAGGTATTGGCTGATGGAAATCCGGGCGGCGGAAATCTCCGCCATTCTCAGGCAGCAGATCGCCAACTTCGACGTGCAGTCGGATGTGGCCGAGGTCGGCCAGGTGATCTCGGTCGGCGACGGCATCGCGCGCGTCTGGGGCCTCGACAAGGTCCAGGCCGGCGAGATGGTGGAGTTCCCGGGCGGCATCAAGGGGATGGCCCTCAACCTCGAGGCCGACAACGTCGGCGTGGTGATCTTCGGCGACGACGTCACCATCAAGGAAGGCGATATCGTCAAGCGCACCGGCGCCATCGTCGAGGTGCCGATCGGCAAGGCGCTCCTGGGGCGCGTCGTGGATGCGCTCGGCAACCCGATCGACGGCAAGGGCCCGATCGCCGGCACCAAGATGTCCCGCGTCGAGGTGAAGGCGCCCGGCATCATCCCGCGCCGCTCGGTGCACGAGCCGGTGCAGACCGGCCTCAAGGCGATCGACAGCTTGATCCCGATCGGCCGCGGCCAGCGCGAGCTCATCATCGGCGACCGCCAGACCGGCAAGAC
>DATEQI010000253.1:0-3164 GCA_035272805.1 Alphaproteobacteria bacterium
GTATAGAACTCGAAATAATGGAGCCGCGGCAGGCGGTCGACGAGGCCGGCATCAAGCCCGAGATATTTGAGAAAAAAGGCGAGCTGGACCCCTCCCACCACGAGCGCGAGAGTCGCCGCCGCCATGCGCAGCGGACGCGGCCAACGCCGGTCGAACAGCAGGACCGCGAGTGCCGCCAAGATGCAAACTCGCAGTGCCGGCACGGTGCGCGTCCACATGAGCGGCGGAGCGTGGCTGTTGCCGTAAGCGAAGAGCTCGTCCGCAAAGACGAGGCGTGCCGAATCTCCGACTGCGGCCGACCACGAGGAGAGCATCTCAAGCGGGGGAGCGAGCAAGAGGAGCGCCAGCATGGCGGCGATTTTCGCGATCCCCCAGCGCGCCGCGTGCCGCTCGGCAGGGCGCGCGTCCAGCGCTGCCGTGACGGTAAAGGCCAGGAACACCGCGATACCGATCAGCGAGCCTACCGGGTAATCGAGGAGGAAGAATAAGAGCGTTACGAAAAGGCCGAGGTCGGCAGCCCCGAAAATGCGCTTTCTGCGCATGACGAGCAGGGCCATCGCCGGCAGCAACGGGAAAAGCGCCGCGGCGGTTGCGTTGACCATGCCGGCATAAGTCGGAATGCCCCAAGCGCTCGTGAGCGTGAAGCCGATCAGGAGGTAGAGCGTTGCCGACAGCAACGCCACTTGGCGCCGGGTGCGAAACAGTACGAGGACGAACCAGTAGCTCGTCAACCATGCCGTGGTCGCGCGTAGCGCCATGGAGATGCGGTACGCGTCGGCCGGCTCGATCGGCAGCAGCATCACCCAGGCGAACGGGTCGAAGGTGAAGGTGATGAAGAAATTCGGCTGCCCGAGGCCGTCGAGCCAGGCGATCGGGAAGTGTATCGTGAGGAAGTGCCGGTCCCTGACCGTCTCGAGCAGGTTGGAGAAGAGCGCCCCCCCATCCTCTCCCAAGACAGGAAAGGAGAGAAAAGCGCCATACCAATAAAGATTGAACGTCAGGACCAGCACGAATGCGATCACGAACGCACGGCGGTCCGAGGCGAGCACGCGAGCCCATCCTTCGAGCCAGCGAGAGCCGGCACCATGACGCAGGGCTTGACTCATGGAGTCTCGCCGACGGCGGCCCGCACGGCAAGGCTTTGGAAGCTGAGCGCGAGCGAGCGCTTGTCGTCCGACATGCCGAGCTCCTTGGGCGAAACCGGATCGTCACACTTGAAGTCGGCGACCATCACCCCGGTGTCCGCGAGCAGCCGTCGCGGCACGATCACCCGGCGGCGCCCCGGCGTATCCCCGGGCCGAAACTCCCAGGTGCCGAGCGTCGTGCCGTTGACGCTGACCGTGGCGCGCACAAGTTGCCGCGTGGCGCCGAGCAAGGCCCCGACGGAGGCCTCGAGCAGGAGATCGCCCGAAGGCGGCGGGACCAGCCGCAGGACGAGCCGCGCGTCAGCGCCGAGCGACCATCGTCCCCAGGCTTCGGGGTCGGACCAGCCTTGGGTGGTGTAGAGATCGGAGGCTCCGCCGGCCGCGAAGTCGATGGGGTCGCCAAGCGTGTAGCGTCCGCCCATGATCTTCCCGGAATCGCTTCTCAGGAGCTCGGAGATCGGCCGCCACACTCCGTCCTCGCGCGAGCAACTCGCCCCGGGCGTTTCGGGCGGAAGACGAAGCCGCAGTGAGGCTGCCCCGCGGAGCAGCACGCCAAGCCAAGCCGCATCGACGGGAACGAGGGCGCCGGCGTCGCCTTGCCAAGACGCCTGCCAGCAAGAAGAATAGCTGAGCGGCAGGACCACCAGGCTCGCACCTCCGTCATTGCGCGCCGAGAGCTCGTAATCGTCGGTACTCCGGTGGAAATCCATGGAGAGCAAGGAGGTCCAGTCTTTGCCGTCGAGCTCAGCCGCCATAAGCCAGCGCTTGGCGCTCGCCGGCAGCACCACCTCGTCGCCGCTCTGGTAAAGTGCGTTGCTTTGCAGCACGCGCGCCTCCACGAGGTCGCTTGCGAAGCGCGGACGCGACGCGGCGAAGGGTTGGAAGTCGCGTTCGAGCGGCTCGTAGGCCTCGGCGAAGCCGACCGTCTCCGCCGCGCGCTTCGCCTCGGCCACGAGATCCCGGTCCGCGCGCAGACATTCGCGCGCAGCACCATAGCCTGCCGTCCAGTGCAAATGCAGCTCGACCTCGCCTGCGAACGCGACACCGGTGAGGCTCACGTCGGCGCGGCCGAGATGCCCGCTCCCCTTGCGCCATTCCGCCCGCCAGCAGTGCGACCAGTTGAACGGCAGCACGACGAAACTCTCCCCATCCCCGCTTTTCGCCGAGAACACCAGCTCGTCGGGCGCAAGCTCGATCGAGGCGCTCGCGAGCGTGCCGCGCGGCCGTCGAGCGGCGTCCGCGAAGACGGTTCGCTCGCCCGCGGGCAGCACGGCGGTCTGATCGGGATGGAAGCCGTGGCCGCGCATCAGCTTGAGCTCTGCCGTGAGCGTGTCGCCGAACTCGAGGTCTTTCACCGCATAGCCGGCGAGATTCGGTCCGCGCACGGCATAAACCGAATAACCGTGCCAGCCCATCACGCGCTCGAGAAGCGGGTGCTCATAGACGTTGCTATCGCGTGCGACAAGATAGCGCACGCCCAAGAGCGCCAGGCGCTCCAGGTGGAGCGCCTCGAGGTTCGCCATATTGATCGACTTGTGTGCAGGCTCTCCGGCGCTGACGTAGCGCGTCCAGAGAAGATAGTACAGATAGCCGAGACTTTGCTCGTAGGAGGAGGCGACCGGGACGTTCTGGAGCGGGAGCGCCCGCAGCATGAGGCCGTTGCCGGTCGCAAAGAACGCCGCCGTGCGCTCATCCGCCATGGCCTGGACCGAGATGACGCGGTCCCACGGGTCGCGGAAGTCCATGGGCAGCAGGCCAAATTCGCGACCGTGCTCGCCGTACCATTTGTGCATCTCGAGGATGAGATCCTCCTGATACGGACCATAGTAGGGCTCGCCGTTGTTCGCCAAAGTGTCGAGCGCAAAGAGGAGGAAGTCCCGCGACTCCCAACCGATCCGTTGGGGCGGCCGCCAGAAAGGGTTGTCGACCGGCGAATATTTGATGCTTTGAGCCTGGTAGGCACGCTCATACCAGCCATGGAGGCGCTCGAAGAGTACGGGTGTCCATTTGACCTCGCTC
>DATEQI010000254.1:0-3815 GCA_035272805.1 Alphaproteobacteria bacterium
AAGGCCTTCATCACTCACGCGGCATGGCTGGATCAGGCTTGCGCCCATTGTCCAATATTCCCTACTGCTGCCTCCCGTAGGAGTCTGGGCCGTGTCTCAGTCCCAGTGTGGCTGATCATCCTCTCAGACCAGCTACCGATCGCAGCCTTGGTGGGCCGTTACCCCGCCAACTAGCTAATCGGACGCGGGCCCCTCCCAGGGCGTCTTGCGACTTTGCCCCGAAAAGCTCTCGCCCCTCGGGGATCGTGCGGTATTAGCCACCGTTTCCAGTGGTTATCCCCCACCCCGGGGTAGGTTCCCACGCGTTACTCACCCGTGCGCCACTCTCCACCGGCCGAAGCCGGCTTCCCGTGCGACTTGCATGTATTAGGCCTGCCGCCAGCGTTCGTTCTGAGCCAGGATCAAACTCTCAGGTTGACCTGCTCTCCTCCCAATGCCGCCTCTAAAGCGCCACCAGAAGAGAGAAGCCAACAGAGCCGATCGCTCACAAGCGCATCTTCAAGACCTAAAGATGCGCAGACCGAGCGGCCCATGCCTCAGCACACGCCGCCGCCCGCGCATCCCTTCCTCGATCCACAATGTCAAAGAGCCGACAAGACACCGCTCGGCCGCGGGAGTCTTATCCCGCCCGACTGCGGTGCGGACGGGGTTTATACGCTCCCGCCATGGTGCTGTCAAACGCTTTCGAGGTCCGGCTCAGCGCCCTTTTCGCCGCCCGCTGCGAGCTCGACTCTCAAGCGGTAACGCCTTGATTTGCAACACTGCGCTGGACAAGCCACAGCGCCTCGAGGGTTGACAGCGCGCCGCGGTGCCGCCATGCTCGCGTGTCTTCGATATCGAACCATTCCGGGACATACCCGGGATGCCGCGACGGGGCGAAGAGGGGGGCGAGGATGCGGGCGGCGCAGTTGAGCCGGCGGGCTCTTGTGGTGCTGGCGAGCGGTATTGTCGCCGGACTGCTCGTCTCCATCTGGCTCGGCGAGGTCGCAGCCCAACATGTCATGAAGGTGGACCCGCCGGGCGGCTTGGCTGAGGCCGATGCGCGCGCCAAGGCGGCACTCGCCGGCGAGCGCTGGTGGCGGCACCTCAACGACAACCAGCTCGCCATCCTGCTTCCGACCGTGAGCCTGCCCCCTCAGCTCTCCGATCAAGCCGAGCATGCCGCGCATCCGTCCAAGCAAGCGGCGCGCCTCACTCTTCCGTCTGATCGGAACGAGCGCCCTTCCCATCTGATGGACAAGCTGGACATGCTCGTTCTTCCTTTCCATCGCTACGGCAACGCCGCTCACGCCGCCGACCCGATCACGCACGGCGCGCGCGCCGCCGAGCCGGTAGAGCTGGTCTCTTTCGCTCCCTTCGACCCGTCGCCGCCCGCGCTAGCCCATGGCACCGGAGCGCCAATCGAGCGCAGCGTCCTCATCGGCAAAGGCGACACGCTCAACGACATTCTCCTGCGCCAAGGAGTTCCCGCCTCCGAGGCGCACGATGCGGCCGCCGCCATGAGGAGCATGCTCGATCTGCGCACGCTCAAGCCGGGCGTCGAGATCAAGCTCACCTTCGAGCCGGACACGAAAGGCCGGCTCGACAAGGTGAGCCTGCCCATGAGCCCGGATCAGACGGTGAGCGTCGAGCGCAACGGCAATGACGAGTTCAGCGCCAGCAAGATTGCTCAGCCTTTGACGCGGCAGCTCGTGCGCACGGAGGGCGTCATTCGTTCCAGCCTCTATGAGGACGCGGTCGCCGCGGGCATTCCCGCCCCGCTTCTCGCCGAGCTCATTCACGCCTTCAGTTACGACGTCGACTTCCAACGCGAGATCCAGCCGGGCGACCGCTTCGAGCTCGCCTACGAGCAGTTCACGAACGGCGGCGGCCAAGTGGCCAAGACCGGCAACATCGTCTACGCGGCCCTCACGCTTTCGGGACAAGTGCTCAAGATCTATCGCTTCGAAGCCCGCAAAGGCTTCGTCGACTATTTCAACGCCAAGGGCGAGAGCGTGCGCAAGGCGCTCCTGCGCACGCCGATCGACGGTGCCAGGATCAGCTCGGGCTACGGCATGCGGCTCCACCCGATCCTCGGCTACACCACCATGCACAAAGGCGTCGACTTCGCGGCCGCGACCGGCACCCCCATCATGGCGGCCGGCGACGGCGTGGTCGAGCTCGCCGGCTGGCGCGGCAATTACGGTATCTACCTGCGCCTCGCCCATAACAGCGAATACGGCACCGCCTATGCCCACATGAGCGCGATCGCGCGCGGCATCAGGGTCGGCGAGCGCGTGCGCCAGGGCCAGGTCATCGGCTATGTCGGTGCCACCGGCCTCGCCACCGGCCCGCACCTTTATTACGAGGTGCTGGTGCACGAGCGCCAGATCAATCCCTTGAGCGTCAAGCTGCCGACCGGTGTCAAGCTCGCAGGCACGGAGCTCAAGAGCTTCATCGCCAGCAAGGCCGGCACCGATGCAGCGCTCGCCTCGCTCCCCCAAGCTACCAAGCTCGCCAAGAAGGCGTTCTAGGGCGCTCCTCATCATCCCCCTCTCCCGCTTGCGGGAGAGGGAGGGACCCCCGCGGGCCAAAGGCCCGCTTCTTCTGCATCATGCATAACAGGCGCGCTACGCGCGCCGGGCGCAACAATGGGAGGGTGAGGGACTACCCCGACATCGGGCCGTCCCTCACCCTTCCCATCCCTTCGGGATGGGCCCCTTCCCTCTCCCGCTTGCGGGAGAGGGATTTCTTTACGAGCTATTTCGCAATCCAAAGAGCTGGCACCGGCGCGTCACGCCGCCTTGTCGGTGACGGCCGTGCCGTTGATGGCGAGCGCCTTGCCCTTCACACTCACCCGCACCGTCTCGCCCTCGCGCACCTTGCCCTCGAGGATCATGGTGGCGAGCGGATTCTGCAGGCTGCGCTGGATGACGCGCTTCAAGGGCCGCGCCCCGTAGACGGGATCGTAGCCCGCCTCGGCGAGCCAGGCCCGCGCGCGCTCGTCGAGCTCGAGCGTGATCTTGCGCTCGGCCAAAAGCTTGGTGAGCCGCGCGAGCTGGATCTCGACGATGCCCGCCATGTGCTCGCGCGTGAGGCGGTGGAAAAGGAGAATCTCGTCGAGCCGGTTGAGGAACTCCGGCCGGAAGTGGCCGCGCACCACCTCCATCACGGCGTCGCGGACGGCATCGGTGAGCGCCCCCTCGGGCTGGGCGGCGAGGATGTCGCTGCCGAGGTTCGAGGTCATGACGATGAGCGTGTTGCGGAAGTCGACGGTGCGGCCCTGGCCGTCGGTGAGGCGGCCGTCGTCGAGCACCTGGAGCAGCACGTTGAAGACGTCGGGATGCGCCTTCTCGATCTCGTCGAAGAGGATCACCTGATAAGGCCGGCGCCGCACCGCTTCCGTGAGCGAGCCGCCCTCCTCGTAGCCGACGTAACCGGGAGGTGCCCCGATGAGGCGCGCCACCGAGTGCTTCTCCATATATTCGGACATGTCGATGCGCACCATGGCGGCCTCGTCGTCGAAGAGGAAGGCGGCGAGCGCCTTGGTGAGCTCGGTCTTGCCCACGCCCGTCGGGCCCAGGAAGAGGAAGGAGCCGAGCGGGCGGTTGGGGTCCTGGAGGCCCGCGCGCGCGCGCCGCACGGCATTGGCGACGGCGGTCAAGGCCTCCTCCTGCCCGATCACACGCTTGCGGAGGTTCTCTTCCATGCGGATGAGCTTGTCGCGCTCGCCTTCGAGCATGCGGTCGACCGGCACGCCGGTCCAGCGCGAGACGACCGACGCCACGTCTTCGGCCGTCACCTCCTCCTTGAGCATGGCCGCACCACTCACTTCC
>DATEQI010000255.1:0-11521 GCA_035272805.1 Alphaproteobacteria bacterium
CGCGCGTTCATGGCGTTGAAATCCAAGCCCTGAATGATCCCGCCCTCCATCTTGAGCGCCCCCTTGCCGTCGAGCCCGCGCACGAGAGCCAGCTCGCTTTCTCCGCTCGTCGCGAGATCCGCCGAAGTCGTCAGCGTGCCATCCTTGAGCTTGACCGCGCCGAGCTTCAATCCGGCTTGGCCGAGCTTGGCGCCGTCGAGACGAAGGGAGAGGCTCGCCTTGGGCTCCGTCTGCGCGTCGAGCGTGCCGGTGAGCTTGAGCTTGCCCTCATAGAGCTTGCCGCTGAGCTCGGCCAAGGTGAGAACCGCATTATCCAGCGTCGCCGCCAGCTTCGCCTCCTCGATGCGATATTGCCCGTACGTCAGCTCGGGCGTGGAAAGGCCTATATCGGCATCCACCTCCTTGAGAGATGCGAGCCCGAGGGCCGCGGTCGACCAGCGCGCGCTTTGACCGGTCACCGCCTGGCCCCGCGCCCGCCGGTTTTGCCCGCGCTCGCCATCGCCTGCCGGCAGGAAGGGATCGAGCTCGATGGCACTCGCCTCGAGCAGCACCTTGAGCTTGGGCCGCGCGCCCGCAAAAGCTGCTGCGAGCGTGCCCGACACGCTGATCGGTCCGAGCTTGGCCTGGAGTTCGGAGAGATCGAGCTTGTCGCGATCTCCCCCTACCTTGGCGTGAAACTGAAAGCCGCCGAGCTTCAGGCTCGCCGGCCGGTAGTCCGGCAAGAGTGCCTGCAAGAGCGTTGCGAGCTCGGGCTCCTCCGCATCGAGCGTCACGTCGTAGCTGGGACCCGCGTCGGTCGCGGCGAGCTTGCCCGCGAGCCGCAGCGAGCCGCCGCTCGCCGCGAGCTTGCCCTCGAGCGCGTAGCCGCTCCGGTCGCCGTCGAGCTTGACCTCGGCCTCGGCCGGACCGAGCCCGTCGAGACCCGTCGGCGCCTTGACACCGGCGAGGGTGAGGAGGGTGCCGAGGCGAGGGGTCTCGAGCTTGAGGTTTGCCGCGAGCGTGTCCTCGTGGCGAAACCCCGCCACGCTGATGTCCCCCGTGGCGGCGAGCAGTCCCGATTGGCTCTTGAGGCCGCTCACCGCGATCTTGCTGCCGTCGCCGCTCACGTGTCCGGAGAGCTCGAGCGTGCCGAGCTCGCCCACCTCCTGCTCGCTCGCCAGCAGGCGCACAAGACGCGCGAAATGCGGCTGCTTGGCGCTCACGTCGAGGTCGTAAAAGGCTCCCGCGGCGCCGAGGCCGACCGTTCCGGCGAGCTTGTATGTGCCCTCCATGAGGCCGCCCTCGAGCTCGATCGCGAGCTTGTCAAAGGCACCCGAGACATGGCCCTTGAGTGCTGCGGCTCCCAGCTGATCGAGCGGCAGCGGCGGCCTCCATCCGGCAAGGCGCAGGAAGTCCGCGAGCTCGGCGTCGCTCAGATCGAATGACGCGTCGAGCTTGCGGCCCCCATCCGGCCCCGCAAGGCTTGCCGTCGCCTTGCCCTTGAGTCCGGCGAGGTCGTCGATGCTGACCTCGCGCAGCGTGAGGGCACCGCTCTGCACGGTGGCATCGAGGTGGATGCCGTGAATGGCCTCGCCGCGATAGGTGAGCTCGTCAACGCGCGCGCGCAGGTTGGCATCGAAACTGTCGAGCAGATGCAGGGCATCCTCGGGCGCTGCGATTGCCGCCGCGGCCGGCGCCGCGGGCTTGGCCTGCTCTTTCGCGGCCGGCTCTGCGGGCGGGGACTTGGTCTCGCTCGCTTGCGGCAGGTAGGCGTCGAGATTCAAGCGATCGACCGCGATGCTCGCTCCGAAGGCCGCCCGCTCCTGCAGGAGGATGGTGGCGGCACCCGCCAGATGGGACGAGTCGAGCACGGCATCGACGTCGCGCAACTGAAGCTGGCCCGGCGTCAACTCCAGCGCCGAATTCAGCGAGAGCCGGCGCAGCCGCTCGGCCGGCACGCCGCCCACGTCGATCTTGAGCCAGTCGAAGAGCGCGCGCAGATTGTCGGAGGCGGCCTCGATGTTGCCGGAAAAAACGGGGGCACCCTTTGGCGTCTTGAGCGCGCCATAGAGCGTCACGTCGGAGCCGCCTGGCAGCTCTGCGGTGAGCTGCGTCAAGGCCAACTCGCCCTTGTTGAGCGCCGCACCGAAGCGAATCTGACGCACCACGCCGCCTTTGTAGAGAACGCCGTCAAGGGATATATCGAGCGTCGCCTCGAGATCGTCCGGAAGCGTGAAGGAGAGCGGCGCGGCACTTGCCGCTTTCCCCGCCTCGTCCCTGGCACCGGCTTGTCCGGCACCGGGCGACGCCTTGGCGGCGAGCCACTTGTCGAGATCGACACGGGTGAGCGACAGCGTTGCCGCGGCGCGGCCGGTGCTGCCCGGCTCATAGCTGATGCTGCCGCTTGCCTCGCTCTCGCCAAGGCGAAGCGAGAGCTGGCTCAGCACGAGCTTCTGGCCGCCCATGCTTAGGTTGCCGTCAAACGCCAAGCTCTGGCTGAAGGCCGGCAGCGCAGCAAGCTCCGCGAACCCGAGGCTGATGGCGGCGGCGCTGAGATCGGGGCTCGAGGCGCGCAGCTTGCCGGAGAACTCCAGCCCATCCTTGCTGTCGGCGACGCTTCCGCTGAAATCGAGTTGAGCGCCGGTGATGCCGACCCTAAGGCCGACGCCCGCGGGCCGCTTGCCGCCGAGCCGCTCGAGCGAGGCGTCGAGCGTGAGCGGCAGCTTGCCGGCCAGCGCGCGCCCTTGCGCGCGGAAAGGTCCGCTCGGCGAGCCCGCGTTGAGCCCGCCATTGATTTGGCCGAGGGCCCATACCCTTCCCGTCTTGGCGTCACGGTAACTGACCGCGCCGCCTTCGATGGTGACATGGTCGAGCTGCAGCCAGGAGGGCAGCGGCGCCGGAACGGCGCCTGCGGCGGCAGGATTGCCGGCGTCCTCGCCTCGTGCCCGCGCGCCGGAGGCAGGGCCAACGGGGGCGAACTGCCAGTTGCCGCGCCCGTCGGCAAGACGCTCGAGGTTGAGCTGCGGCTCGATGAGGGCGAGGCTCTCGATCTGGATGCGGCCCGCGAGAAGAGAGGCGAAGGCAACATGGGCTTCGAGCGCCTTGAGCCGCAGCAGGTCCGGGCTCGCCGATCCGGGCAGACTGGCGAGCCGCACGCCGCTCACCGAGAGCCGCGGCGTCGGCAGGATGGCGAGCGCCACGTTGCCCTCGATCGCGAGCGGACGCCCGGTCGCCTCCTCGACCCGGCGAGCGACCTCGCCCTTGTAGCGATTCCAGTCGATGAAGCTCGGGGCGACGAGAGCGGCCACGACGAGCAGCGCCACCAAGATGCCGAGGCCGGTCAGCAGATGCTTCACGTCTGGCGACTCCCGAGCTCGCCTCTTGATCGCGGCCAGCAGAGGAAACGGGCGGCCCTTGCTCGACCCGCAGATTGCCGCAAAACCGACGCAGCGAAAACGCTTTCCCCCGTCTGCGGCGCCGCTCTCGCGGAAGTCGGTCGGGGCGCGGCCGCGCGCCGCACGCTCGTCATGAGCGCGCTCGGATGCTAGGGAAGCCTTGTGACGACTTTATGGCGAACTCGCGCCGCAAGGCCCGCCGGATGCATGGAGCGGGCAAACCCTCTTTGCCCGCGCACAAGGCGCCACGCTACATCCTCAGCACCTTGCCCGGGTTCATCAAATTGTCCGGGTCGATGGCGCGCTTGAGCTGGCGCATGACGCTCACCGCCTCGCCATGCTCGGCGACGAGAAAATCCATCTTGCCCATGCCGATGCCGTGCTCGCCGGTGCAGGTGCCGTCCATGGCGAGTGCGCGCATGACCATGCGCTCATTCAGCGTCTCCGCCTCGTGCCGCTCGGCCTCGCTCTCCGGGTCGATGAGGAAGAGGAGATGGAAGTTGCCGTCCCCCACATGGCCCACGAGCGTGATCGGCATGGTCGCCTTGCCGATGTCCTCGTAGGTCTCGAGGATGCAGTCGGCGAGCCGCGAGATCGGCACGCACACGTCGGTCGAGATGCCGCGGCAGCCGGGCCTCAAGTTGAGCGAGGCGAAATAGAGATCATGCCGGGCCTGCCAGAGCTTGCTGCGGTCCTCGGGACGGGCGGCCCAGCGGAAGTCGTTCGCCCCGCGCTCGCCGGCGATCGCCTGCACGGTCTCCACCTGCTCCTTGACGCCGCTCTCGCTGCCGTGGAACTCGAAGAAGAGCGTGAAGGATTCGGGGTAATCGAGCTTGGAGTAGCGATTGATCGCCCGCATGGCGTGCGGATCGATGAGCTCGATGCGCGCGATGGGGATGCCCATCTGGATGGTCTGGATCACCGTGCGCACCGCAGCGTCCAGGCTCGGAAACGGGCACACGGCGGCCAGGATCGCCTCGGGAATGCCGTAGAGGCGCAGCGTCACCTCGGTGATCACGCAAAGGGTTCCCTCGGAGCCGACGAAGAGGCGCGTCAAGTCGTAGCCGGCCGCCGATTTGCGCGCGCGCCTGGCGGTGCGCACGATGCGTCCGTCGGGCAGCACCACGGTGAGCGCCAACACGTTCTCGCGCATGGTGCCGTAGCGCACCGCATTCGTCCCCGAGGCGCGCGTCGCCGCCATGCCGCCCAACGAGGCGTCGGCACCGGGATCGATGGGGAAGAAGAGCCCGGTGTCCCTGATGTGCTGGTTCAGCTGCTTGCGCGTGACGCCGGCCTGGACCGTGCAGTCGAGGTCCTCCGCACTCACGCGCAGGACCTTGTCCATCTGGCTCAGGTCGATGCAAAGACCGCCGTGGATCGCGAGCACGTGGCCCTCGAGCGAGGTTCCCGTCCCGAAGGGGATGACCGGCACCTTGTGCCGCGCGCAGAGCTTGACGATCTCGCTCACTTCCTCGGTCGAGTGCGCGAAGGCGACCGCATCGGGCGGAGCGGGACGGAAGCTCGACTCGTCCTTGCCGTGCAGCTGGCGCACCGCCATCGCCGTGGTGAAGCGCTCGCCGAGCAACGCCTTGAGCTCGTGGGCGGCGGCGGTGGGCAGCCTCGGCTCGGCGGCGATCTTCGGCTGGACGGACATTTCCTCTCCTCTCCCGCGGCACCGGCAGGCGATGGGCTCCCCTCATCTACTCCGGGGAGGGTAGCGGGGCAAGTGGCGCCAAACGCGGTCGTCTCGGCACCCCCATCTGCTAAGATGCTCGCGCCATGATCTCGACGTCGGTGCGGCTTCCATGAGCGCCAAGGCGATCCTCGAGCGGCCCTCGCCCAATTGGGACGCGCGCGCGCGCGGCGGGCCGATCGACATTCTCCTCCTCCATTACACGGGCATGCAAAGTGCCGGTGCGGCACTCGAGCGCCTCTCAGACCCGGCTGCCCGGGTGAGCAGCCATTACCTCATCGACGAGGACGGCACCTGCTATCGCCTCGTCGCGGAGGAAAGGCGCGCCTGGCACGCGGGCGAGAGCTTCTGGGCGGGTGCGCGCGACATCAACGCGCGCTCGATCGGCATCGAGCTCGTCAACCCGGGCCACGAGTTCGGCTACCGCGATTTCCCCGAGGCGCAGATCGCCGCACTCGAGGCGCTCGCCAAGGACATCCTCGCGCGCCACCCCATCCCGCGCGCACGCGTGCTCGGGCATTCGGACGTGGCCCCGTTGCGCAAGCAGGATCCGGGCGAGCGCTTCCCTTGGGCGCACCTCGCGCGGCACGGCATCGGCCTCTGGCCCGAGGCCGGCATTCGTGCCTCGCCCCGGGCGGAGATGCTGATGAGCGGCATCTCGGGGCCGGCGGTGGTGCAACTGCAGCTGGCCCTCGCCGGCTACGGCTACGGTGTGGAGGGGAGCGGGCTTTACGATCCCTCGACCGAGGCGGTTGTCGCCGCCTTCCAACGCCATTTCCGCCCCGCCCTCGTCGACGGCAAGGCCGACGGCGAGAGCCAAAGCCTGCTCTACCACCTGCTCGCCCTGAGCCAGCGCGTGGAGAGGCTTGATTCCCGCTAGCCTCCGAGCTTACCTCTAAGGGGCCAGACGGCCGGATGGCTGCCTTCCGCGCGATCCGCTTGCAAGCTCGCGCGGGGGGAGGAAAGTCCGGGCTCCATGGAAACGCGGTGCCGGGTAACGCCCGGCGGGGGCGACCCCAGGGACAGTGCCACAGAAAGCAAACCGCCGGCCAGCCGACGAGGTGCCGGCAAGGGCGAAACGGGGCGGTAAGAGCGCACCGCGCCCCCGGCGACGGGGGTGGCAGGGCAAACCCCACCGGGAGCAAGACCAAGTAGGGACGGCCGCCCGCCTCCTCTTTCGCGAGGGGCGGTGGGCAGGCGGGTTTCCACGCCGCCGTCCGGGTCGGTCGCGCGAGGCGCCCGGCAACGGGCGTCCCAGATGAATGGCCATCCCCTGCCTTGCGGCAGGGACAGAACCCGGCTTACAGGCCGTCTGGCATTTTTCCTCGGCTGGGCGCCTCGGCTGGCTCTCAGCCGGCCCGCCCGCCGACCATAAATAGTTGATTTTACACAAAGATATTTGGCAAGCGGCGCAGCACGGCGGCCTCTCCGAGGGCGCGGGGCTGAATGTCGAGCGCGTCCCCTGCGATCGCGGCGCATAGCCTGTCCTCGAGCGGCAGTACTTACGCCTCTCCTCTCTTTCGCCCGCAAGTTCCGCAATAAGAACAAAATGGGAACATAGTTTTGCCGCAATTTAGCCAAAGATAGTAGATGAACGACGTGCGAAGACCAGATTTTGATTTTCTCTCACCTTGCCGGTCCCAAATCGAGTTCGAGAGAACTTCTAGAATAACCAGGGATTTACTGTGAAAATCCATTGACGCCCATATAATCCCATGATATCCCACACTATCCCACACTGCATGGGCTGCCCCAGTGGGCCACGCCAGTCGCTTTGTGGGGGGGTCTGACCGCGGGGGCGGTCGGAGTGGGGGCGGCATGGCGCTCTTCGTGGGGACAGTCGTTAACAAGGTCGACCGCAAGGGGCGTGTCTCCGTGCCGGCGAGCTTCCGTGCCGCGCTCTCAGGCCAAAGCTTCGCCGGCATCATCGCCTTCCCGTCCCACACGCACAAGGCACTTGAGTGCTGCGCCATCGACTTCATGGAGCAGCTATCGCTAAGCCTTTACGAAATCGACACTTTTTCAGCCCAGCAAGATGACCTCGCTTCGACGATCTTCGCCGAGGCCCATCAGCTCCCCTTCGATTCCGAGGGGCGCATCATGCTGCCCGCCCCCCTCCTGGAGCATGCCGGAATCGGCGAGATGGCCGCCTTCGTGGGCCAGGGTCCGCGCTTCCAGATTTGGCAGCCCAAAGCGCGCGAGGCCTTCGCCGTGTCGGCGCGCGAGCGGGTGCTGCGCGAGCACCTGACGCTCAAGGTGCGGCCACCTAAAGGGCCGCCTAAAGGGCCCCCGGGTGGCCCCGGCGGCGAGAGCGGCGGAGACGAGCCATGACCGAGGCGCTCTCAGCCGGTGCGAGCGGGATGCGGGGCGGTCACGTCCCGGTGCTGCTCGGCGAGGTGCTCGAAATCCTCGCCCCGCGCGACGGCGGCATCTACGTGGACGGTACCTTCGGCGCGGGCGGCTACAGCCGCGCACTCCTCGAGGCCGCTCGCTGCACCGTATGGGGCATCGATCGCGACCGCTCGGCGGCTCTGCGCGGGGCCGAGATGGCGCGCCGTTACCGCGGCCGGCTCACCGTGCTCGCCGGCCGCTTCGGCGAGATGGACCGTCTGCTCGAGGACCATCGCGTGAGTGCGGTCGACGGGGTGGCGCTCGACCTCGGCGTCTCCTCGACGCAGATCGACGATCCGGCGCGCGGCTTCTCTTTTCGCTCCGATGGCCCGCTCGACATGCGTATGGGCGAAGAAGGCCCGAGCGCGGCCGAGCTCGTCAATCGCCTGGCCGAGGGCGAGCTCGCGCGCATCATTCGCGACTTTGGCGAGGAGCGCTTCGGGCGCCAGGTCGCGCGTGCCATCGTGACCGCGCGCGCCAAGGCGCCGATCGCGACGACGGGACATCTCGCCGCCATCGTGCGCAGCGTCGTGCGCGCGGGCGCCGACGGGATCGACCCTGCGACCCGCACCTTCCAGGCGCTTCGCATCGAGGTGAACGACGAGCTCGGCGAGCTCGATCGCGGGCTCGCGGCTGCCGAGCGTCTGCTCAAGCCGGGCGGCCGCCTCGCCGTCGTCGCCTTCCATTCGCTCGAGGATCGCCGGGTGAAGCGCTTCATGAAGGGCCGCAGTGCCGCGGGCCGCGTGCGCTCGCGTCTCCTCCCCGGCGAGCGCCCCGAGTGCCCGGCGAGCTTCCGTCTCATCACCAAGAAGCCGATCCGGCCGGGCGAGGGCGAGCTCGCCGCCAATCCGCGCGCGCGCTCGGCCCGCCTGCGCGCGGCGGAGCGTACTGCGGCACCGCCTTGGTCCGCGGAGCCGGCCTCATGATGCACCGCGCCACCTGGCTTTGGCTCTGCACGGCGCTCGGCCTCGGTTTTGGGGTCTACGAGCTCAAGCTCCAGGTGCAGGGGCTCGAGCAGCGCCTGGTGAAGGCCAACCGCGACATCCTCGCGGACGAGGAGGCCATCCACGTGCTCAAGGCCGAGTGGAGCTATCTCAACCAGCCGGAGCGCATCGACACGCTGGCCCGCAAGTACCTCGATATGGTGCCTCTCGCGGGCGGCCAATATGGCTCTTTCGACGCGCTGGCAGAGCGCGGCGACGGCGCTGCCGCGGGGTCGAACGCCGCTCAGCCGGCAACCCCGTCCCTGCCCGTGCCCGTGTTGCGGCCGAAGCCGCCCAAGGGCAATCGGGTCACTCTCGCGAGGGAAACCCCATGATCACCTTCCGGCGCAAGCATCCGTGCCATCCCCACCACGATGCCGCCTGCAACGGGGGCCCGGTTCGCCTCGAGGGCGCCTACAAAGAGATGCTCGAGACCGGCCGCAATCGCCTCGTGCTGTGCGCGGCCCTCTTCGCTATCGCCTTTGCAGCACTCTCGCTCCGCCTCGTCGATGTCACGGTGATCAGCCAGCCGCGCGAGCCGCAGCTCGACCGCGCCGACCGCCCGATCAACCTGCCGCTCGAGCGCGCCGACATCCTCGACCGCAACGGCGTGCTGCTTGCCACCAGTCTGACGACGGCCTCGCTTTACGCCGATCCCAAGGAGGTGCGCGACCCGCAGGCGGCGGCGCGCCAGCTCGTCACCGTGCTTCCCGAGCTCAAGGTGGCGGAGCTCGTCGATAAGCTGAAGAGCGAGCGCCGCTTCGTCTGGCTGCAGCGCAACTTGACGCCGCGCCAGGAGTACGAGGTCAATCGCCTGGGCATTCCCGGCTTCTATTTCCAGCGCGAGGACCGGCGCGTCTATCCGCATGGGGTCTTGACCGCGCACGTCGTCGGCTTTACCAACGTCGACAATCACGGCATGGCCGGCATCGAGCGCCACTTCGAGGACACGCTCTCGAAAGGCGGCGCTCCGCTCGTCCTCTCGCTCGATCTGCGCATCCAGCACGTCCTGCGCGAGGAGCTGATCGACGGCATGCGGGAATTTCGCGCGCACGCCGCGGGCGGGGTGGTGCTCGACGCCCGCACCGGCGAGGTGCTGGCGCTCGTTTCGCTTCCCGACTTCGACGCCAACAAGGCGGGCGAGGCACGCGACGAAGCCCGCTTCAACCGCGTGACGCTTGGCGTTTACGAGATGGGATCGATCTTCAAGGTTTTCACCGCGGCAATGGCGCTCGAGACCGGGACCTCCAAGCTCACTTCGAGCTACGACGCAACCCAGCCCCTCCACATCGCCCGCTTCACCATCGAGGACTACCACGCGAAACGGCGCTGGCTCACCGTGCCGGAAATCTTCATGTACTCCTCCAACATCGGCGCCGCGCGCATGGCGCTCGAGGCCGGGGGTGCCGTTCAGGAGCGCTTCCTGCAACGGCTCGGCCTCCTCTCCCCCTCCAAGATCGAGCTCGGCGAGACGGGCACGCCCGAGTACCCCGCCGTTTGGCGGCCCATCAACACCATGACGATCGCCTTCGGTCACGGCGTCTCCGTCGAGCCGTTGCAGGTGGCGGCCAGCACCGCCGCCGTGGTCGACGGCGGCATCCTTCACGACCCGACTTTGCTCAAGCGCCGGGCGGGCGAAGGCGCATCGGGCGCGCGCGTCATCTCCGAGCGAACCTCGGACGAGATGCGCCGCCTGATGCGCCTGGTCGTGACCGACGGCACGGCGAAGGAGGGGGCGATCCCGGGCTATCTCTTGGGCGGCAAGACGGGCACCGCCGAGAAGGCCGTGCGCCACGGCTACGCCAAGAAGGCGCTGCTCAGCTCCTTTGTCGGCGCCTTTCCGATCACCAAACCGAAATATGTCGTGCTCGCCTTCTTCGACGAGCCGCACGGCACGGCGAAAACCCACGGCTACGCGACCGGGGGATGGACCGCGGTGCCCGTGGTCAACCGGGTCGTCCAGCGAATCGCCCCCATCCTCGGCGTCATGCCCGTCGACGAGAAGGACCCCGACGTGGAGAAAGCGCTTTGGGTGCAGATCAACCCGCAGGAACGTAAGCTTGCGCTTAACTGAGCTGATGAACGGGCCCGCAGCACTCGCTTCGAACAACTCAGCACGCGCCGAGCTGGACATTCTCGGCTTGACCGCGGACTCGCGGCAGGTCAAGCCGGGCTATCTCTTTGCAGCCCTCCCCGGCAGCAGGACCGACGGCCGCCGTTTCATCGAGGACGCCATCAAGCGCGGCGCCGTGGCCGTGCTCGCGGAGCCCGGCGTGAGTCTGCCGGAGCCCGCGATCGCGCTCATCGCCGACGCCAACCCGCGTCGGCGCCTGGCGCTCATCGCCGCGCGCTTCTACGGGCGCCAGCCGCGCACGATCGCCGCGGTCACGGGTACCGCCGGCAAGACCTCGGTCGCGTGCTTCACCCGCCAAATCTGGACCGAGCTCGGCTTTCAGGCGGCAAGCCTCGGCACGCTCGGGATCGTCGCCCCCGGAATGCAGCACTACGCGAGCCTCACCACTCCCGATCCGATCCAGCTCCACAAGGAGCTCAGAGAGCTCGCCGCCGCCGGCATCGACCACCTGGCGCTCGAGGCCTCCTCGCACGGGCTCGACCAGTATCGCCTCGACGGCGTCGAGATCCGCGCAGCCGCCTTCACCAATCTCGGGCGCGAGCATCTCGATTACCATCCGACCATGGCGGCCTACTTCGCCGCGAAGCGCCGCCTCTTCGCGGAAATGCTGGCGCCCTCGAGCCCCGCCGTGCTCAACGCCGACGTCCCCGAATATGCAGCACTCGTCGAGATCTGCCGCGCGCGGCGCCATCGCGTGCTGAGCTATGGCCGCAACGGCGAGACGCTCCGCCTCGAGCATGTCCACGCAACCGCGCTGGGGCAGACCGTCAGCTTCACTCTCGAGGGCCGGCGGCGCGAGGCGACCGTCGCCCTTCTCGGCGCCTTCCAGGCGAGCAACCTGCTCGCGGCCCTCGGGCTCGCCGTCGGGCTCGGCGGCGACGTGGACGCGGCCGTGGCAGCACTTGCCCACGTGCAGGGTGCGCCCGGGCGCATGCAGCAGGTGGCA
>DATEQI010000256.1:0-3532 GCA_035272805.1 Alphaproteobacteria bacterium
AAGGCGACCATGATCGCCCTTCAGTACAAGCATAAGACGCACGAGCGCGGGCACGACGCCTAAGGCTGAGTGCGGCGGCTGGGAGAAACGGGGCAGCCGGAGTAGCTTCCCGCGCCTTCCATGCCTAAATTAGAGCTCGGACCTTCCCTGCCGCCCGGCGGCATCCCGGCAATCTTGGTCGACTTGATCCCATGCCCTTTCGTCCGACGCTCTGGCCGACGCTCTTCACCGTTCCCGCACTTATCCTCTTGCTCGGGCTCGGCACCTGGCAGGTCGAGCGGCTCCATTGGAAGGAGGGCCTCATCGCCACGCGCACGCAGCACTCCTCCGGGCCGCCCATAGCACTCCCCGCCGACAACGCCGACCCCGCGGACTACGAGTTCAGCAAGACGAGGCTGAGCGGGCATTTCCTCAATGACAAGGAGATGTATCTCGCCGCCCGCTCGCTCAACGGCAACGTGGGTTTTCATGTGGTGACCCCACTCGTTGCAAGGGACGGCAGCGCCGTCCTCGTCGACCGCGGTTGGATCCCGCTCGAGCGCAAGGAGCCGGCGACGCGCGCGGCGGGCGAGCTTGCCGGCGAGGTCGGCATCGAGGGGCTCTTGCGCGGCAGCCAGAAGCAAAGCTGGCTCGTCCCCGACAACGACCCCCAAGCCAACGTCTGGTTCTACGTCGACGTGCCGGCGATGGCGCGCACGGCAGGCCTCGCGCGCGTGCGGCCCTACTTCATCGAGGCGGGGCCGGCCGCCAATCCGGGAGGCTATCCGATCGGCGGGCAAAGCCACATCGAGCTCCCCAACAACCACCTGCAATATGCGCTCACCTGGTACTCCTTCGCCGTCTCGCTCGCGGTGATCTATGTGCTCTATCACCGCAATCTCGCCCGCGAGGAAGAGGAGAAGCGGCGCGGGGCGCTGCAAGAGCTGGCAAAGCAAGAGGAGAAAGGCAGCAAGGAGGCCTGATGACCGCCTACGAGGAGCTCGAGGCCCGCTTTCGCCGCATCACCAATCTGCGCCACGCCGTCGCGCTGCTGCAGTGGGACCTGGCGACCATGATGCCCGAGGGCGGGCGCGAGGCGCGCGCCGAGGAGCTCGCCACCTTGCGCGTGCTCGCCCACGAGATGCTGACCGATGCGCGCCTCGCTGAGCTCCTGAATGCGGCCGAGCCGGGGGCTGCGGCACTCGGCCCCTGGCAGCGGGCGAACCTCGGCGAGATGCGGCGCGCGTGGCTCCACGCGAGTGCGCTCGAGGGGCGGCTCGTGGAGGCGGTCTCGAGGGCGAACGCGGCCGCCGAGGCCGCCTGGCGCGAGGCGCGGCCGCGCAGCGATTTCGCCATGATCCGGCCGCACCTCGAGAAAGTGTTAGCGCTTACCCGCGAGGTGGCCGAGGCGAAGGCGGCAAGGCTCGGCACCACACCCTATGACGCGCTCCTCGACGAGTGGGAGCCGGGCGGCAGCAGCGCCGAGATCGACAGACTCTTCGCGCCCTTGGCGGCTTTCCTCCGCCCCTTCCTCGAGGAGGTCCTCGAGCGCCAGGCCAAGGCCCCGCCCGCGCATGCGCCTGCGGGACCGTTCCCCGTCGAATGGCAGCGCGCGCTCTGCGAGAAGCTCATGGCCGCGCTCGGCTTCGAGTTCCGGCACGGTCGGCTCGACGTGAGCCTGCATCCCTTCTGCGGCGGCACCCCCGACGACGTGCGCATCACCACGCGCTACAACGAGGCGGACTTCACGGAGAGCCTCATGGGTGTCTTGCACGAGACCGGGCACGCCCTTTACGAGCGCGGGCTGCCGGCCGCGTGGCGCTATCAGCCGGTCGGCGAGCCGCGCGGCATGAGCGTGCACGAGAGCCAGTCGCTCCTCTTCGAGATGCAGGCCTGCCGCAGCCGCGAGTTCCTCGCCTATCTCGCCCCGCTCGCGCGCGCGGCCTTCGGGGCGAGCGGTCCCGCGTGGGAGGCCGACAATCTCTTCCGCCTCTATACCACCGTCGAGCGCAGCCTGATCCGCGTCGAGGCGGACGAGGTGAGCTATCCGGCCCACGTCATCCTGCGCTACCAGCTCGAGCGGGCGATGCTCGCGGGCGAGCTCGCGGTCGCCGATCTTCCCGCGGCGTGGGGCGACGGCATGGAGCGGCTTCTCGGCATCCGCCCGCCCGACGACCGCCGCGGCTGCCTGCAGGACATCCACTGGTACGACGGCGCCTGGGCCTATTTCCCCACCTACACCCTCGGCGCGCTCACCGCGGCCCAGCTCTTCGCCGCGGCGAAGCGCGCCGATCCGCGTATCCCGAGCGCCATCGGCAAGGGCGATTTCCGCCCGCTTCTCGCCTGGCTGCGCGAGCACGTCCATGCCAAGGCCTCGCTCCTCCCCACCGGCGAGCTCATCCGCGAGGCGAGCGGCCGTGCCCTCGACCCCGCGCTCTTCGAGCAGCACCTCAAGGAGCGCTATCTCGGCTGAGAAGCGCGAGAGGCCAAACGTGCCCAGCGGCGGGGAAGACGCGCTAACGTCGTGGATCAGAAATTCGATCCATCTCCGTTAGCCCGTCTCCTTCCTGCCATTCCGGCCTGCCATACCGGCGAAAGCCGGTATCCATGGCGGGGATGGGTCCCGGCTTCCGCCGGGACGGGAGATCGGACATGTGGGGAATTCACGATTCGGGACGTCGTTGATGGCGCAAAAATAGGGTTTCACGGCCTCGGCCATGATGTAAGATCATGTCTTACCTCGTCATTCGGGTGTGATGCCATGGCAAAGCTCAAAACCAGACTTTCGACCAAAGGCCAGGTGATCCTGCCCAAGGCGATTCGAGACTCGCATCACCTCGAGGCGGGTGCTGAATTAGAGGTCGAGGCTACGGCTTCGGGGATTCTGCTGCGGCCGATTTCGCCATTTCCGCCGAAGCGACTTTCCGACGTCGCCGGATGTCTGAAGTCCGACTATTCCGGTCCGGCGAAGACGACCGAGGAAATGGATGCCGCCGTGCTCGCTGAGGCTAAATCCAGGATGCGGCCGTGAAAGCCGTCGATACCAACATCATCGTTCGTTTGATGATCGAGGATGATCTCGCTCAGGCCGAGCGTGCGCGCGCCATCTTCGGCCAGGAGGAGAGCGAGACCATTTTCATCTCGAAGACGGTTTTGCTCGAAGCGGAATGGGTGCTGCGCGGCGGCTACAAGGTGCCTAAGGTGAGGATACTCGAATCCTTTGAAGCCCTACTTGGTCTCGCAAACGTGACGGTCGAGGCGCCCACGGTTGTCCGAAACGCCTTGGCTTGGGCGCAGGATGGTCTGGACTTCGCCGATGCGCTGCATCTCGCGTCCGCGCCACGTGGCGAGGAAGGTGATGGCGGCGAGCGCAGGATTTTTCTGACATTCGACCGCGATCTGGCGTTCAAATCGCCTGCCGTCAGGGACTCGGTTGAGGTCATGCTGGCAAAGTAGCCTGCCTCGGCGGCCGTCCCCTCGACCCCGCGCTCTTCGAGCAGCACCTCAAGGAGCGCTATCTCGGCTGACCGGCTTCACCTCGCCGCTCACTCGC
>DATEQI010000257.1:0-2520 GCA_035272805.1 Alphaproteobacteria bacterium
AGGGTGTGGTCAAGCTCCTGCCGATCATGCGACTCAATGCCGTGCTGGTGGTGAGCCAGAGCCCGGAGATGCTGCGCGAGATCGACCAATGGATCGAGCGCCTCGACCGCGACAGCGCCGCGGGCGCCAGCCTCTACGTCTACTATCTCAAGAACGGCAAGGCCGCCAACATCGCGCGCATGCTCAATCAGGTCTTCGGCCTGCCGTCTGCGCGCACGGAGGAGCCTTCGGGCCGCGTCGCACCCGGAAGCACGCCGATCGCCGTCGGCGGGTCGGGCAGCACGAGCGCTTTGGCGAGCACCGGCGTGGGCGGCCTGGCTACGACCGGGCTGGGCGGGATGGGCGGCCTCGGCAGCGTGAACCAGCCGGCCGGCACGGGAGCGCGGCGTGCGGCGAGCGCATCGGCAATCGAAGGATCGTCCGGCGCCGGTGCTCCGATAGCACCTGCCTTCGCGGGCGTGCGGGTGATCCCCGACGAGGTCGGCAACGCGCTCCTCATCCTCGCCTTGCCCGACATCTACAAGATGATCGAGGCCGCCATCCGCCAGATCGACGTGCCCGCGCTGCAAGTGCTGATCGAGGCGACGATCGCCGAGGTGACGCTCAACAACGAGCTGCGCTACGGCCTGCAGTTCTACTTGAGCCACCTCGACGCGAGCATCACGCAGGCCTCGACCATCCTCACCGAACAGAGCGCGTTGGGCATCGCCTCCAACCTGCCGGGGTTCAGTTTTCTTCTCGGCAAACGCGGGCCGGGCGTCATCCTCGACGCGCTCTCGAGCAAGACCAACGTCAACGTCATCTCCTCGCCCCATCTCGTGGTGCAGGACAATCAGGAGGCGCGGCTCCAGGTCGGCGACGTGGTGCCGGTCACGGTGCAGCAGGCGGTGAGCACAGCCGAATCCAACGCGCCCATCGTCAACTCCATCCAGTACATCAACACCGGCGTGATCCTGCATGTGACGCCGCGGATCAACGTCGGCGGCATGGTCTCGCTCGACGTCGAGCAGGAGGTGAGCAGCGTGTCGTCCACTGCTGCGACCGGCACGCTCACGCCCACCATCTCCGAGCGCCGCATCGACAGTACCGTGACGATCGAGACCGGCCAGACCATCGTGCTCGGCGGCCTCATCTCGGACACCCGCACGGGTTCGAAGTCCGGCATTCCGCTCATGTCCGACATCCCGCTCGTCGGCGGCCTCGCCGGCGTCACGGACAATCAGGTCGCCAAGACCGAGCTCATCGTCTTCATCACGCCGCACGTGATCCGCGATTCGGGCGAGGCGCAGCGCGTCTCGGAGGAGCTGCGCGCCAAGATCCTGGGGGCGGCGCCGCAAGGGCACTGAGCTCGCAGCCCTCTTTGGGCTAAAAGCCGGCCGCGGCTTCGGGTTAAAGTGGCGGCAATGGCCACAAGACCCGCCAACCCATGAACCCGGGCACGCTCCTGCTCATAGCCTCGCCCTTCATCGGCAGCTGGCTCGCGACCCTTGCCGTGCGCCTGCCCGAGGGCGAGCCCACTGCACTCGCGCGCTCGCGCTGTCGCAGTTGCGGCCATAGGCTCGCCCCGCGCGATTTGGTACCTCTCTTGAGCTGGCTCGTCTTGCGCGGGCGTTGCCGCTACTGCGGCGGCGTGATCGGCGCCTATTACCCCCTCGCCGAGCTGGCGGCACTCGCCCTCGCCGCCGCGGCCGTCGCCGTCGAGAGCGGGCCCTTCGTGCTCATCACCTGCTGCCTCGGCTGGGCGTTGTTGGCACTCGCACTCTGCGACCTGCGTGCCTTCCTGTTGCCGGATGCGATCGTCCTGCCGCTCATTCCCTGCGGCCTTGCCGTCGCCGCCTTCACCGCCCCCGAGCCGGGAGTAACGGGAGCGACGATTGCGGGCGAGCATGTCGTTGGCGCAGCACTCGGCTATGCCGTCTTCGCCGCGCTCGGCTGGGCCTACAGGGCTTTGAGGAAGCGCGAGGGCTTGGGCGCGGGCGACGCCAAGCTGATGGCGGCGGCAGGCGCCTGGCTCGGCTGGCAGCCGCTGCCGCTCCTGGTGATGCTCGCTGCGGGGATGGCTCTGGCGGGTGCCCTGCTCGCGCATAGGACACTCGCACTGGGCCCCTTGCGCATGCAGAAGGTGCCGTTCGGCGCGCCGCTCGCCGCGGCGATCTTCCTCTTCTGGCTGGCGCGGTCCTGGTGGGAACTATATGAGCTCACGATCACATAGACCGCTATTCTGCATTATTTTATCAGGGTGTTTTGCACATCGCATGCCGCTGCCGCTCTGCGAGGCGCCCGGGGGTGCCGCGAAAGTTACCCTTCTCTGTTGATTTGCCGAGTCAATCCGCGTAATGCCTATTTCGATGGGCGAGCCGCGGTCATGCCGTTTGTGCCAAGGGCAGGATCTCTCCGAAGCGCTGCTGCTCGACCGCATGCCGGTCTCCCATCATCTGAGGCGCCACGCGAGCGAGCCCGATCCGCGCTTCTCGCTCCGCTTCGAGATCTGCAAGAGTTGCGGGCTCTTCCAGATCGTCG
>DATEQI010000258.1:0-3541 GCA_035272805.1 Alphaproteobacteria bacterium
TCGTGGAGGTGGCGCAGTGCCAGCATGGTGATGGCGCGCTTGCCGCCGATCGGAAGGAAGCTCCCGGCCTTGGGCGGGGCGGGTACCGGCGAGCGCCACAGCGCCGCGGCGACCGCGTCGGGATCCGCCGCGTCGATGAGCTCGAGCCGGCCGCTGCCGAAGCCCAATCCGGTGAGCAGAGCCTCGGTGAGCCCGAGCTCGCCCGGGAGGTTGCTGCGCTCCTCCGCGCGCTTGGGATCGACGAGCAGCAGCACTTGGGCGGCGCCATAGGCGAAGGCGGCGGCGAGGAAGTCGAAGCCGATCTGGCTCACCTCGTTGAGTGCGAAGGGAATGACGTGGGCCGGCAGCCCGCGGCCGAAGCGGGCAAGGGCCGCCACCATCTCCTCGCCGTAGGCGCGGTCGTGCAGCAGGAGCACGGGGGTCTCGCCGCCGGCCGAGAGATAGGCCGAGAGCAGCGTGCCGAGGCGCTCGAGGAGCTTCTCGCGCGGCGGCAGCGCGTAGCTCGCGGCCCCGGTCGGGCACACCGAGGCGCAGCCGCCGCAGCCGCCGCAAAGATGCGGATCGATGGCGACCACATCGCCCGCGGAGGTGATGGCGGACGCCGGGCAGACGTCGAGGCAGCGCGTGCAGCCCGTCTTGCGGCTGCGCGAATGCGCGCAGAGATCGGCGCGGAAGGCGATGTAGAGGGGCTTGTCGAACTCGCCCGTCATCTCGGCAAGCTCGAAGAGGGCCTTCTGCACCGCGGCCGGGTTGGTGGGGTCCGGCCGGAAATAGCCGTCGCGCTTGCGGTGGGAGGGGAAGAGGGGGCTCAAGCCGCTAAGATCGAGGATAAGATCGCAGCGCGACGCGACGCCGTCGCGCCGCACCTCGAAGCTGAGGGCTGCGCGCGAGGAAGGTGCCGCCGCCGCGTAATCGTCGACCACGATCTCGAAGGCGCCGAGATGGCCCTTGGCCGCGACGATGGTGCCCTTGAAGAGCGGGAACTCGGTGACGAGCGGGGGTGTGGTGGCGGCGGGCTCGCTCAAGAGCACGGTCACGTCGAGCCGGCCCTTGAGCTGGCGCGCCGCCTCGAGTGCCGCCTCGTCGCGGCCGTAGATGAGGAGGGTACCTTCCGACTTGAGCGAGAGAGAGGGCGTGCCCTCGACCTCGAGTGCCGCTTCCGCGAGGAGGGCCGCGATCTTGGGGGCCGCCTTGGCACCCTCGTCCGACCAGCCGGCCCGCTCGCGGATGTTGACGTAGGCGACCGGCTGCTCGCACTTGAGCGCCTCGCGCGTCTCCTCGAAAAGCGGCGCTTCCTGCGTGCAGGCGACGATGAGGGCTTCTCCGCCCGAGAGTGCCTGCTCATATTGGCCGAGCTCGGCGCGGCAGAGCTGGCGATAGGGTGTGAGCGCCTCGCCCCTGCGGCACGCCTTGGCAAGGGCGCGGCCGTCGAGCGGCATGGTGCCCTCGCAGTTGCAGATGAGGAGCTTCTTTCCAACCGTCGCCACGCTCGATCCTCGCTTCCGCACCCCCAGGCGCCCGGCCCCGCTCGTCGCAAGCCCGGCATTTTAGCCTTTCATCCCTTCGCCTTTCGACGGCAAAGTTGAAAGCGGCATTGCCTTTCGAGCCGCAAGCGCCGCTATACTGGCGGGAGCGGGAAGAGGAGAGCCAGCCTTGCCCGAATTGATGAGCACAAAGGAGGTGGCGGATTACCTGCGCGTCAAGGAGCGCAAGGTCTACGAGCTGGTGCGCGACGGCCGCATTCCCTGCACCAAGGTCACCGGCAAGTATCTCTTCCCCAAGCACCTCATCGATCTTTGGCTCGCGCAGAGCACCGACGTTCCGGGCGGCGTGCCGGCACCCGCGGCCTCGCCGGCGGCCCCTCCCGTCGTCGCCGGCAGCCATGACCCGCTGCTCGAGTGGGCGCTGCGCGAATCCCATTGCGGGTTGGCGCTCTTGGCGAACGGCAGCCTCGATGGCTTGAAGCGCCTGGGGGCCTCGGAGGCGCAGCTCTGCGGCATGCATGTGCTCGACGCGGCCAGCAACGAGTACAACGTCCCGCTGCTCAAGACCGCCTTGCCGAGGCTCGACATCGTGGCGCTCGAGTGGGCCTGGCGCGAGCAGGGCCTGGTGCTGGCGGCGGGCAACCCTCGCGGCATCACGCATGTGGGCGATCTCGCGACGAAGCAGGCCATGGTGGTCGAGCGCCAGCCCGAATCCGGCAGCCAGATTCTCTTCGAGCAGCTCCTCGAGCGGGAAGGGGTCGCGCACAAGGCGCTCGCGCGGCTCGCCAAGCCGGCGCTATCGGAGAGCGACCTGGCGCTTGCGATCGCCGAGCGCAAGGCCGATGCGGGCCTCGCCATCCGTGCCGTCGCGCGCCAGTACGGGCTCGATTTCCTGCCGCTCGCGCGCGAGCGCTACGACCTCGTCATGCGCCGGCGCGATTATTTCGAGCCGACGATGCAGACGCTCCTGGCCTTCACGCGCAACGAGCGCTTCCGCACCCGCGCCGCGGAGATGGGCGGCTACGACATCAGCCATCTCGGGGCCGTGGTTTATAACAGCCCCTGAGGGCTCCGCAGCGCCGCGGCTGTCCTCACGAGCTCCCCGTCTTCCTCGCGTTCGGGAAGAAGAGCTCCTCGCCGTTGATCTTGTAATTGGCGATCGCGCGTTGGCCCTCGGGCGAGAGGAGCCAGTCGATGAAGGCCTGACCCTCCTTGGCCTTGATACCGGCGAACTTCTTCGGGTTCACGAGTGTCACGCCGTACTGGTTGAACAGGCGCTTGTCGCCCTCGACGAGGATCTCGAGATCGCCCCGGTTCTTGAAGTTGAGCCAGGTGCCGCGGTCCGAGAGCGTATAGCCGGCCATGCCGGAGCTGGCGTTGAGCGTCGCCCCCATGCCGGAGCCGGTGGCGCGGTACCAGCTGCCCGATGCGGCCTTCAAGTCGATCGCCGCGTCCTTCCAGAGGTCGAGCTCCATCTTGTTCGTGCCGCTGTCGTCGCCGCGCGAGAGGAAAGGCGCCTTGGCGGCGGCGATCCCCTTGAACGCCGCAACCGCGTCCTTGAGCCCGCGAACGTGCGCGGGATCGCTCTTCGGCCCGATGATCACGAAGTCGTTGTACATGACGTCGAAACGCTCGACCCCGTCGCCCTTGGCCACGAAGGCGAGCTCGGACGGCTTGTGATGGACGAAGAGCACGTCGCCGTCGCCGCGCGAGGCGATCGCGATCGCTTGACCCGTGCCGACGGCCACCACCTTGACCTTGATCCCCGTCTTCTTCTCGAAGATCGGCAGGAGATACTCGAAGAGGCCGGAGTCCTCGGTCGAGGTGGTGGAGACGACGACGATCGAGCGCTCCGCCGCGCGCGATTGACCCGCAAGCGCAAGCATCGAAAGCGCTGCGAGGCCGAGGAGGAGAAAGAGCACATGGCGGCGGCAATGACGTATCAGCATGAGAATCCTCCCTAATGTCGCGATTCGGAAATTCGTCTCACCCGGAGATAACCGTCATTGCGAGCGCAGCGAACCCCGGCGTACGCCGGGGCTGGATTGCTTCGTTGC
>DATEQI010000259.1:0-2764 GCA_035272805.1 Alphaproteobacteria bacterium
CGTCCCCTCCCATGCTCCGTGCCCGCCTGAGCGAGGCCCTCAAGACCGCAATGAAAGCGAGGGACGCGCGCTCCGTTTCGACGGTGCGCCTCATCTTGGCGCGGCTCAAGGAGCGCGACATCGAGGTCCGCCCCAAGGGCAAGCCGGACGGCATCTCCGATGAGGAGATGGTCGCGATGATGCAGGGCATGATCAAACAGCGGCGCGAGTCGATCGAGCTCTATGAGCGCGGCCGCCGGCCCGAGCTCGCGGAAAAGGAAAGGGGCGAGATTGCGGTCATCGAGTCGTTCATGCCGCACCAGCTCTCGGAGAGCGAGATGGCGGAGGCGGTCGCAAGCGTGGTCGGTGAGCTCGGTGCCAGCGGGATCAAGGACATGGGAAAGGTGATGGCGAAGCTCAAGGAGCGCTTTGCCGGGACCATGGATTTCGCGAAGGCGAGCACGATCGTCAAGGCGAGGCTGGCAGGAAGCTGAGGCCGGGAGGGCGTTGAAGGGGCAGCGGCGGAGTCGCATAATTTGCGCCCGCCCGTTGCTGCCGCGGCCCGGCCATAACACATAAGGGTGAGCGGCCTCGGGCGGGGGCCGAAGAGGGCGGCGGCGGGTCGCCCGGTGGGGGAGCCTCGAGTTGCGCGCGGTTGCGGCCTGATGGCCTTGTCTCCACAATTCCTCGACGAGCTGCGTGCCCGAGTGGGGCTCGTCGATGCGATCTCCCGGCGCGTCAAGCTCCAGCGCAAGGGCCGCGAGCACCTCGGCCTGTGCCCGTTCCACAACGAGAAGACCCCCTCCTTCACCGTCAACGAGGAGAAGGGCTTCTTCCATTGCTTCGGCTGCGGCGCCCACGGCGACGTGATCGGCTTCGTCATGCGCAGCGAGCATCTGAGCTTTCCCGAGGCGATCGAGCGGCTCGCCGCCCAGGCGGGCCTCGCCGTACCGCAATCCTCGCCGCAAGAGCGCGCGCGCGCGGAGAAGCTCAAGACCCTCGGCTCCGCACTCGAGGCCGCCTGCGCCTTCTACGAGAAGCAGCTCGCCGGCCCGCCCGGACGGACGGCACTCGACTATCTCCATCGCCGCGGCCTGGACGAGACCACGATCGCCCGCTTCCGCCTCGGCTGGGCACCCGAGCGCAATGCGCTCAAGAGCCACCTCCTCAAGGAAGGTTACCCCGAGGCGCTTTTGCTCGAGGCGGGGCTGATCGCCCACAGCGAGGAGCGCAACGAGAGCTACGATTATTTCCGCGCCCGCGTCATCTTTCCGATCGCGGACGCGCGCGGACGCATCGTCGCGTTCGGCGCGCGCACGCTCGGCGAGGCGACGCCCAAATACATCAATTCGCGGGAAGGCGAGCTCTTCCACAAGGGCAAGATGCTCTACGGCTTGGCCCATGCCCGCCGCGGGGCCGCCGAGAGCGGCCGGCTCGTCGTGGTCGAGGGCTATATGGACGTGATCGCGCTGCACCAGGCGGGCTTCAACGACGCGGTGGCGCCGCTGGGGACCGCCTTGACCGAGGCGCAACTGGCGCTCCTCTGGCGCCTCGTCGACGAGCCCGTCCTCTGCTTCGACGGCGACGCGGCGGGCGAGCGCGCGGCGGGGCGCGCCGCCGAGCGCGCGCTGCCGCTCTTGGCTCCCGGCAAGTCGCTGCGTTTCGTGCGCCTGCCCGCGGGCGAGGATCCCGACACGCTCCTCCAGCACCAGGGGGCCGCGGCCGTGCGCGAGCTTCTCAAGGAGGCCCGCCCGCTGGTCGAGCTCGTGTGGGAGCTCGAGATCGCCGCACACCCCGCCGACACGCCCGAGCGTCGAGCCCGGCTCAAGGAGCGCATCGAGGCGACCGCCCGGCGGATCAAGAATGATGCGGTGCAGCGTAGCTATCGGCAGGAGCTCTGGGAGCGCTATAGGGCACGGTTTGGCCGGCAAGGATTCAAGGGGAGCCCCGGACGTCCGGGTTGGGGTGGGGGGGGGCCAGCCCCTGGGTTCACAACCCCCGGAGATTTCCGAAACCAACACCTGCGCCACCAGCAGGGCCTCATTGCCGCGATTTTGAACCATCCTGCCTTGTTCAATGAGGTTGGCGAACTGTTCGGGAGGCTCAAGCTGGCGGATCGGGAGCTTGACGATCTGCGGCAGGAAATCATAAAGACTTGGGCGCCGGATATTGACAGCGACACGCTCAAAAGCCACTTACCTCCTGGTTACGGTAGCATTCTCGACCGCGTCCTGGCCGCGGAGGTGTACGCGGCCGTACCCTTCGCCAGCCCTGGCCAAACGTTGGAGGCCGCGGTTAAGGGATGGCGGCACGGATATCAACGCCTCGATCGCGAGCGTCTAAGTCGCGAAATTCTTGAGGCGGTACGCGAGCACGCCGAACAGATGACGGATGAGAGTTTGAACCGATTGCACGCGCTACGGCGTGAGATCGAGTCTCACGAGGCGGAAACGCTCGAGCTCGACCGGGACGAGCGGCTGCTCGGCAAGACGAAGGCGGAGTGAATTGTCGAAAGCGCTCTCGGGGAAGGGGAGTGCGGTCGTTGGTTTCATCACGATCGGAAGGGGCGACGGCGCCATGGCGACGAAGACGATGACGAAGACCGCCAAGGCGGCAAAGACCAAGAATAAAGAGCAAGGTGAGTCGGGCAGCGAGTCGGGCGACGGCCCGCTCATGGACGGCATGGTTGCCGCCGTCAAGAAGATGCTGGCCCGCGCCAAGGAACGCGGCTACGTGACTTACGACGAGCTCAACTCGGTCTTGCCGCAGGACCAGGTTTCCTCCG
>DATEQI010000260.1:0-3915 GCA_035272805.1 Alphaproteobacteria bacterium
TGGCGATATTGAGCGTCGCCTCGCAGGAAAAGCAGAACACATAGCCGTTGCGCCGCTGCCACTCGACGAGGTGGGGCAGCAGCTCGCATACAGCCCGTCGGTGCGCAATGAAGTTGTCATCGACGAAATAGACGGCTCCCGACAAGCCGCACGCGACAAGCTTGTCGAGCTCGGCGGTGATTTGACCGGGCGTCTTCAGGCGCGGAGTGCGGCCGTAGAGGGCGGGTATGTCGCAGAATTCACATTGGTAGGGGCAGCCGCTGGAGTACTGGATACTGCCGGTCAAATAGCAGTCGAGCCGCGCGAGCTCGTAAGCCGGAAGCGGGAAGTCGGAAAGCTCGCGGCGTTCCCGTGTCGTCAAGACAACCTGACGACCCGGCCTGGAGGGATCGCGCGCAAGCCGCGCCACGAGCTCGTCGGTGGCGTCTCCGATTTCGCCGACATGCAAGTAATCGAAATCGGGATAGTACTCTGGGCAGCCGGAGACCGAAGGTCCACCAAGCACCGCGGTTCTGCGGGCGGCATGAACTCGACGGCAAATATCCTCGATTTGTCGCCGCTGGGCATGCATTCCGCTTACGAACACGGCGTCGGCCCACTCGATGTCCTCCGTCTTCGCCCGCTCAATGTTTTCATCCACGAAACGGACTTCCCAAGACGCCGGGAGCGCGGCCGCGACCACGAGCAGACCCTGCGGCGGCATCAGGGCGCGGACGCCGTCCATCAGCGGGTAGGCGTGCTCGAACATGCCGAAAGAAGACGTGTAGTGCGGGAAAACGCTTAGGATGCGCCGGCCGCCGCAGTCACTCGAACCTCTCATTGAACCAATCCCATTGCTACGCGGTTGGTTACCCGGCCTTTACGGTATCCGGCTGCTGCCCGCCGGGGAAGAGACGAATCGCGAACCGCTGTGTCAACTTTGTGCCAAACTTTGCGGAGGTTGGGCACCGTGAATCGTCGCCCGAGGTGCAGCTGCCACATGGGTCACGCCGGAGCCGGCAGGTCGCAACAGCGCAAGTCTGAGTGCCGATGCTATCCTTGTACGGGGCATGAGGCTGCAAGCGGAAGGATCGGCGAGCGCCGCAAGGTTCTCGTACGGTTTCATCCTCGCACTGCACTATGACCGGCCCTAGCATGCGGCTCCAGGCTCCTGGTCAAGCATTATGAATCGCAGCATTCCAGCTGCAAATGATCAGGTCAGCCGGGAAACGCGGGCTTAAAGGGTCCGAGGCGCGGGCGGCGGCCCCTGAGGTGCGGCGACGAAAGGGCTTGGCTTGGCCCCACCCTTGCGCTATCCACCGGCAATGGCCGCGAGGTTCACAATCACTGTCGGAATCGCGTCGGTGGCCTGCCTCGCCGAGTTCCGCTTGAGGCACGGCGTCTGGATCGTCTCGCTCTTGCTCCGGCACTACGCGGGCAGGTTTTCGCTTGTACTGGTCGACGACCGCAGCGAGGATGGCACGGCGATACTTGCTCGCAGCGCGACCGGCGAGGTCGGCGCGACGGCCATGACGATCGACTCGGCGGTGCGCCACTGGCGCGGCAGCGGCGGGGCGTGGAAGGGCCGCACCTACGCCCGCGCTCCGCGCCCGTCGGCTTGAGACCGCCCGATGGCGGAAGCCCTCTCCGGCGATAGTGCCCCCGCCGCCGCGGCGCGCGCCCATGTGCGAGAGGTGACCGAGCGCTCGGGCACCTCGTTCTTCTGGGCCATGCGCCTGCTCGAGCCCGCCCGACGCGACGCGATGTTCGCGATCTATGCCTTCTGCCGGGAGGTCGACGACATCGCGGACGAGGGCGGCACGGCCGAAGCCAAGCGCCAGGGCCTCGCCGAATGGCGCCGCGAGATCGATCGGCTCTACGCGGGCGCGCCGACCCGGCCGACGACACGGGCGCTTCTGCGCCCCGTCGCCGCGTACGGCCTTTTGCGCGAGGACTTTCTCGCCGTCATCGACGGCATGGAGATGGACGCGCTGCGCGACATCCGCGCCCCCTCGCTCGCCGAGCTCGAGCTCTATTGCGCGCGCGTGGCGGGGGCCGTGGGCCTCTTGTCCGTGCGCGCGTTCGGCGACCGCGGCGAGACGGCGCGCAAGTTGGCGCTCGCGGAAGGCAAGGCGCTCCAGCTGACCAACATCCTGCGCGACCTCGCCGAGGACGCCGGCCGCGGCAGGCTCTACTTGCCGCGCGAGCTCCTCGAGAAGCATGGCATCGCCGCGAGCGACCCTGCCGCCGTGCTGGCGCATCCCAGCTTAGGCAAGGCATGCGACGACTTGGCCGCGATCGCGCGGGCGAGCTACGACGAGGCGCGCGCCTGGCTCGCCCAGCTCGACCGGCGCACGATGCGCCCCGCCATCATCATGCTCGAGGTCTATAGCCGCTCGCTCGCGGCTCTCGTGGCACGCGGCTGGCGCGAGCTCGAGCGGCCGGTCGGCCCTTCGAAGCTCGCCAAGCTCTGGTTGGCGCTTCGCCATGGTTACCTCTAGGCGCGCGCAGCGCCCGCGCCGCCTCGCGCACGTCGTCGGCGCCGGGCTCGCGGGATTGGCCGCCGCCGTTCGCTTGGCCGCGAGCGATCGCTTCGAGGTGCGCCTCCACGAGGCCGCGGGGCAGGCGGGCGGCCGCTGCCGCTCCTTTCCCGACGAGACGCTCGGCGCCGTCATCGACAACGGCAATCATCTGCTGCTTTCCGGCAATCGCTCGGCGATGAGCTATCTCTCCGAGATCGGCGCCCGGCACACGCTCTATGCAGCACCCGAGGCGGCCTTCCCCTTTGTCGATCTGGAGAGCGGTGCGCGCTGGACGGTGCGGCCGAATCGCGGGCCGCTGCCGTGGTGGATCTTCGACCCCGCGCGCCGGGTCCCGGATACCTCGGCCTGGGATTATCTGGCGGCTCTGCGGCTCGCCTTCGCCGAGCCGAATGCGACCGTCGCCCATTGCCTTGCCGCGCACCGCATCCTCTATCGGCGCTTCTGGGAGCCCCTCGCGGTTGCCGTGCTCAACACCGCTGCCGAGGAGGGTGCGGCGCGGCTGCTGTGGCCGGTGCTCGTCGAGACCCTCGGGCGCGGCGGCGGCGCAAGCCGGCCCTGCATCGCGAAGGACGGGCTCTCCGCGAGCTTCGTCGATCCGGCCCTCAAGCGGCTCGCCGACGCAGGCGTCGAGATGGGCTTCAATCGCAGGCTGCGGGCGATCGAGATCGCGGAGGGCCGCATAGCTAAGCTCGACTTTGCCCAAGGGAAGATCGAGCTCGAGGCGGGCGACCTCGTCATCCTGGCCCTCCCGCCGGCGCGCGTTGCCGAGCTTCTGCCCGGCGCGCAGGTGCCACTCGAGAGCCGCGCCATCGTGAATGCCCACTTCCGCCTTGCCAGCGTGCCGGCTTTCCCAGAGGAGCTGCCCTTCCTCGGCCTCGTCGGCGGGACGGCGCACTGGCTCTTCCGCCGCGGCTCCATCGTCTCCGTCACGGTGAGTGCCGCGGACGCGCTCGCGGAGGTGGCGAACGAGGAGGTTGCCGCGCGGCTCTGGGGCGACGTCGCGAAGGCCTTGGCGCTCCCGGGTGCGCCACTCCCGCCGGTCCGCATCGTGAAGGAGAAGCGCGCCACCTTCGCCCAAGTGCCCGCGGCCCTTGCCAAGCGCGCGCGCACGCGCACCCAGCTCGCCAATCTCTTCCTCGCCGGCGACTGGACCGACACGGGCCTCCCCGCCACCATCGAGAGTGCCGTGCGCTCGGGCCATCTCGCGGCGGCCGCGGCGCTGAAAGATTAACCCTCCGCGCCCGCACTTTTGCCTTTCGCCGGCCGAGTGGGTAGAGTGCGCTAGTGCTCGGAATCATGGATGCCTGAGACACCCCCCACCCTACCCTCCCCCTCAAGGGGGGAGGGGAAATGCGAGCGCCATCAAACACTTCCCCCTCCCCCTCGAAGGGGG
>DATEQI010000261.1:0-6323 GCA_035272805.1 Alphaproteobacteria bacterium
CCCGCCATAATTGACATTGGTAGCTTCCGGTAGCTACCACTTTCTCCATGCGCTCCGTCGGACTCAAGGTGCTCAAGAACAGGCTCGGCAAATATATCCGCCTTGCCGCAAGCGGCGAGACCGTGCTGGTCACCGACCGCGGCCGCGTGGTGGCGGAGATCGTGCCGCCCCGGGCCGGCCGCAGCCCGGTCCTCGCCGAGGCATTCCTTGCCGAGGCGGTGCGCGCGGGTTGGCTGACGCCCCCCGCCGTCGCCGGCGGCGGCCCGCCCCCGCGCAAGCCAATCATGCGCTTCCGGGAGCTCAAACGGGAACTGCGGCGCGACCGGGAAGAGCGGTGACGATCGCGCTCGCGAGCTATGATGAGAGCCTACTCGCCGCGGCGGAAGCCTTGCGCATCCCGCTCGTCGCGCTGTGAGGCGGGGCAGCGCCTAGCGCCGACTCCCAAAAATTCGAGCGTCACCCCCTCCCCATCGGCCGCTCCTCAACGGGCGGCCGATCCCCCTTCAAGGGGGAGGGGGAACTTGCTGATGGCACTCGCATTTCCCCTCCCCCCTTGAGGGGGAGGGTAGGGAGGGGGGTGTTTCACGTATGCATAATTCCGAGTACTACCGCGCCTCCGCGAGGATGAGCTCGCTCGCCTTCTCGGCGATGGCGATGACGGCGGCGTTGGTGTTGCCGGAGGTGACGGAGGGCAGCACCGAGGCGTCGACCACGCGCAAGCCCTCGAGTCCGCGCAACTTCAAGCGATGGTCCACCACGGCGAGCGGGTCCGTGCCCATGCGGCAAGTGGAGGTCGGGTGATAGATGGTCGAGCCGCGCGCGCGGCAATAGGCGAGCAGCTCCTCGTCCGATTGCACCCCCACCCCCGGCTCGTATTCCTCCGCCACATAGGCCTGCATTGAAGGCGTCGCCAGGATGCGGCGCAGCAGGCGCAGTGCTGCCACATGGACCTTGCGGTCCTTCTCCGCGGCGAGGAAATTGGCGCGGATCGAGGGCGGGGCCGCGGGGTCGGGCGAGGCCGCCATCACCTCGCCGCGGCTTTCGGGGCGGAGCTGGCAGCCCGAGGCGCTGAAGCCCGAGAAGGGGTGCAGGCTCTCGCCCATCTTGTTCACGCTGAAGAGGAGGAAATGGCACTGCATGTCCGGCCGCTGATCGACCGCCTCGGAGGTGCGGAAGAAGCCGCCGGCATAGCCGGCGCCGATGGTGAGCGAGCCCTTGCCAAAGAGGATGTAGCGCAGCCCCATGATCGCCTTGCGCCTGAGACTCGCGACCTCGTCATTGAGTGTTAAGGGCTTGCTGCATTTGAGCACGATGCGGACCTGGAGATGGTCCTGATAGCTGCGCCCCACGCCCTCGAGCGGGAGCACGGGGGCGATCCCCAGGCGGCGCAGCAGCTCGAGCGGGCCGATCCCCGAAAGCTGCAGGATCTGCGGCGTGTTGATGGCGCCGCCCGAGACGATCACCTCGCCGCGCGCGCGGGCGGTGCAGACAACGCCGTCGCGGCGGTATTCGACGCCGACCGCGCGCCTTCCCTCCGAGAGGATGCGCGTCAGCAGCGCCTCCGTCACCACCTTGAGGTTGGGCCGCTTGAGCGCGGGCTTGAGGTAGGCCACGGCCGTGCTCGCGCGCCGGCGTCCGCGAAGCGTGAACTGGTAGTAGCCGGCACCCTCCTGGGTGGGGCCGTTGAAGTCGGGATTGCGCGGGAAGCCCGCCTCCTCGGCACCGGCGATGAAGGCATCGCAGAGCGGGTGCGGCTCGGAGGGATCGGAGACCGTGAGCGGCCCGAGCGTGCCGTGGAACTGATCGGGCCCGCGCGTCTGATTCTCGGCGCGCTTGAAATAGGGCAGGAGCTCGTCGAAGCCCCAGCCGGGATTGCCGGCGTCGCGCCAGCCATCGAAATCCTCGCGCTGGCCGCGGATGTAGACGAGGCCGTTGATCGAGCTCGAGCCGCCGAGCACCTTGCCGCGCGGATTGAAGATGCGGCGGCCGTTGAGATGGGGCTCGGGCTCCGAGTCGTACGCCCAGTTCACCCGGCGATCGTTGAAAAGCTTGGCGTAGCCGATCGGGATGTGGATCCAGGGGTTGCGGTCGCGCGGGCCCGCCTCGATGAGGAGCACCGTGTGAGTGCCGCTCGCGGTCAGGCGCTCGGCGAGCACGCAGCCGGCCGAGCCGGCGCCGACGATGATGAAGTCGTAGCTCTCACCCGCTGCCGACGCGTCCATCTTTCCCCCCATTGGTCTTCTTGCCGTGCCTTGCCGCCCACGATCGTAGGATGCTCGACGGGGCACAGCAAGCGCCGGCATGGCGCTGCCGGACTTCTTTCTTGACGGCGGTATCGTCGCCCGCACATATGCTGCCCGAGGACAGTAGCAAGCATAGCAGACGATTCCTCCCTCCGCCGAGCGATCGGACCAGCCGCCGAGATTCCGGAACAGCGGGCGAAAGATTAGGATGGCGTCGATGAGTCCGGAGAGAAAAGCTCCGCCCGCGCACGGCACCTCCGCGACACGGCCTTTCGTGGCGCTCATCCTGCTCTGGCTCTGCGGTGCGGGCTCGCGCATGACGCTGCTCGCGGTGCCCCCGGTGATCCCCCTGCTTCACGCGGACCTCAAGCTCTCGGAAAGTGCGATCGGTGTGCTTTCGGGCTTGCCCTCCTTTCTCTTCGCGCTTGCCGCGGTGCCGGCCTCGCTGCTCATCGCGCGGCTCGGCGCGCTGACCACGCTCGTCGCCGGCTTGCTCTTGACCGCCGCGGCCTCCGCTTTGCGCGGCGCGGCCGGCGACACGGCGATGCTTTTCGCCATGACGTTCCTGATGGGCCTCGGCATTGCCGCGATGCAGCCGGCACTGCCGCCCATCGTGCGTGACTGGCTGCCCTATCGCATCGGCTTCGGCACGGCGATCTACTCGAACGGGCTCCTCGTCGGCGAGATTCTCGCCGCGGCCTTGACCATCCCATGGGTGCTTCCGCTCTTGGGCGGCAGCTGGCGGCTGAGCTTCGTCTTCTGGTCGGTACCTGTGCTGGTCACGGCAGTTCTCCTCGCCGTCTTGGCCCCGCGTGCGCAGCCCGGCAGTGCCGCCTCGGCCCTCGCGCGCCGGCGCTGGTGGCCGGAGTGGCGCGGCGCGCGCATCTGGCGCCTGGGCCTGACCATGGGCGGCATCAACAGCATCTATTTCGCCTCGAACGCCTTCTTGCCGGACTATCTTCACGCAACCGGCCATCCCGAGCTGGTCAACGCCGCCTTGACCGCGCTCAATCTCGGCCAGCTCCCCGCGTCGTTTATCTTGCTGGCACTTGCCGATCGCATGGTCGGCCGCGCCTGGCCGCTGCGCGGCGCGGGGCTCCTCTCCCTCGCCGCGACGCTTGCCATCATCCTGATGCCGGGCGCCTCGATCGTGCTGTGGGCCGCCGTCCTCGGCTTCTCGGCGGCGTCCGGGCTCATCCTCACGCTTGCCTTGCCCGCGCTCATCAGCGCTCCCGACGACGTGCATCGCACCTCCGCGGGGATGTTCACGATCAGCTACGCCTGCCCCGTCGTGGTGTCGGTCGCGGCCGGCTGGCTCTGGGACAAAACCGCACTTGCCCCGCTTGCGTTCCTGCCCATCGGCCTCTGCGCGGTGGCGGTCCTCTGTTTAGCACCATCGTTGGCACTCACGCGCAAGAAGACGGCAGCGCGCAGGTGACGAACGCGCGATCGGCCCAGTGTCCTGGTTCCGAAATTCACGACATGAGGAAAACACTTGTCATTGCGAGGCGCCCGAAGGGGGCCGAAGCAATCCAGAAAGGGCTTCGCGCCAAGCGCACTGGATTGCTTCGCTGCGCTCGCAATGACAGTTCTTTTCGGGTGAGACGGACTTCCGAATCGGGACTCCATCCTCGAAAAGCGATGTTCCGGGAGCACATCCGGTCCTAATCTTGCCTCAGGCGTCCATCAAGAATGGCAGGACGATGCCCGGCTCCGATGCCTCCGCCCCGAGCCTTCGCAAGGCGGCCAAGCGCGTCGGCCGCATGGAGCTCTTCCTCGCCTTTCTCAAGATCGGGCTGCTCGGCTTCGGCGGGGTCGCGCCCTGGGCGCGCCGCGTCATCGTCGAGGAGCGGGCGTGGCTCAGCGAAGAGGAGTATGCCTCGCTCTTGGGCGTCGGCCAGATCCTGCCGGGACCGAACACGTTGAATTTGGCCGTGATGGTCGGCGACCGGTTCCAGGGTGCCGTGGGCGCGCTCATCGCCGTGGCAGCGCTCATGACCATGCCGCTTGCGATCCTCATGGCGGTGGCATCGCTTTACGAGCGTTTCGCGGCACTTCCCGAAGTCGCCTCCGCGATGAGCGGCACCGCCGCGGCGGCGGCCGGCCTCGTGATCGGCACCGCGCTCAAGATGACGCGGCGGCTCCGGCCGACCCGTATCGCGATCCTCTTCGGGCTTGTCGCCTTCCTCGCGATCGGCGTGCTGCGCTTCCCGCTCATCGCCGTCGTCGTCGTGATGGCGCCGCTCAGCATCGCGGCCGCGGTCCTGGAGCGCCGCGCGTGAAGCCCGCACCCCTTTGGCAAATCGCCGGAACCTTCGCCTCGCTCTCCCTCGTCGCGATCGGGGGCGCCAATGCGGTGGTGCCGGACCTCCAGCGCCAGGTCGTGCAAGTGCTGGGCTGGATGAACGACACGACCTTCGCGAGCCTCTTCGCCATCGCGCAGGCCGCACCGGGGCCGAACGTGCTCATCGTCAGCCTGATCGGCTGGCACGTCGCAGGGTTGGCCGGCCTCGCCGTGGCGACCTTGGCCATGATCCTGCCCTCCTCGCTCTTGACCTTCGGCGTCGGCCGGGTGGTGACGCGGCTCGCGGGCGTGCGCGCGATCCGCGCCATCCAGCGCGGCCTGGTGCCGATCACGGTGGGGCTCATCCTGGCGAGCGGCGTGGTCATGGCCACGACCGCCGATCACGCGGCTCTTTCCATCCTCTTGACCGCGGGCACCGCACTCTATGTCTTCGTGAGCGACTGGAATCCGCTGTGGGCGCTCTCGATCGCGGCCATCGTCAGCTTGCTGGGAAGTTGGCTCGGCGTGCCGGCCTGAGGGGGCCGCTTCAGGTCAAGCGGCCGAGCACCACGTCGACGAGCCGGTTGAGCGTATCGTGATGGGCGACGAGCCTGGGCGCTTCCGGAGGTGCGGCCATGCCGGTGCGATCGTGCCAATAGCCCGCAAGCCCGACCTTGACGATGCCGAAGAGATCGAACGGCGAGCCTGCGACGAAGAGGCAGCGCTCCGCCGTCAGCCCGAGCTCCTCGAGCGCCATGCGGTAAGGCCGCGGGTCCGGCTTGTAGAAGCCGGCCCGCTCGGCCGTGACGACGACGTCGAACTCGATCCCTATCACGGCAATCGCCTTCGCCGCCAGCGCTTCCGAGCAATTGGTGACCACGGCGAGCCGAACGTGCTGCTTGAGCGCCGCCAACACCTCTTGTACTTCCGGCCAAGGCTTGACCTCGCCGTAACGCGCCGCAAGCTCGCGCGCGTGATCAGCCGAGAGCCCGGCCTCCTGGGCCGCCTCGGCGACGAGGGTCTCGTAGGGCCGATAGGTGCCGCTCCGGTAGGTGCGGCGGAGATAGGCGGCGCGCCATCTGCGGCCCTCGGCCTCGCCCCCCGCGACCTTGTTCCACAGCGAAGGGGAATCGAGGAGTGCGGTCAGAAGATCGAAGATCACGGCATCATAAGCGGGCTTCATCATGAGCCTCGAGCGGCCGGCGCACTCCGGCGGTCTTGGGTCGATCGCCTATCGGTAATCCAGCACGGCGCGCGAAAGCAACCGTCATCGCGGCGCTGCTGCGCGTTTGCGCATTTGTGCTTGCGTTCAGGTGGCGAATTGTCTTCGCACCTATTCGCGCGCGCGCGCGCGGCCGAGGTGCAGTAGCGCGCTCACGACCTCCCGCAGCGCGCGATTGACGGGCTTATCGCGGCGCAATACCACGCCGAGGTGGCGATGGAGCGGCGGAGACAACGGGCGGACGAGGAGGCGGTCGCGCTTGCCGCGTCCCTTGAGGGCCAAGCGCGGCAGCACGCCGCAGCCGAGCCCGGCCGCCACGAGCTCCTTGATGGCCTCGACACTGCCCAGCTCCATCACCGGCCTGAGCGACAAGCCGGCGCGCGCGAACCAATCGTCGATGAGACGCCGCGAATAGCCGCCCGGCTCGTAGACGACCACGGGCAGCTTCGAGAGCTCGGACGCGCTCACGAGACGCGGCACTCTGCCGCCGTCGGCGGCGAAAATGGCGACGAGCTCGTCCTTGAGGACCGGCGTCACCTGGAAGATGCGTCCGGGTGCGGGGAGCGTCACCAGC
>DATEQI010000262.1:0-2887 GCA_035272805.1 Alphaproteobacteria bacterium
GGGCCGGGTGAGGGGTCTTACGGCCGGCAGGCCGGAGACAATTTGCAGCGAAAGGGCGACCCCGGCAATTACGTGAGGAGGCGGTTCCGTCTGAACGGGAACCGCGCAAGGGGGTGCGCACATCGTGGCGAGGGCCTTGGCACCGTCGCCGGGACGTCTCGCGACTGCGATCGACGCTGGGGCATCATTTCTTGCCCTCCTCGCGCTTCGCCCGCTCCCACAAGGCGTCCATCTCATCGAGCGTCGCCTCCTTCGGCACCTTGCCCGCTTCGGCGAGGAAGGCCTCGACCCGGCGGAAACGGCGCTCGAACTTCGCGTTGCTCTGACGCAGCGCCGCCTCCGGATCGAGCTCCAGCCGGCGCGCAAGATTGACCAGGCTGAAGAGGAGGTCGCCGAGCTCGTCCTCGACGCGCTCGGGCGGCGATCCTTCTACGAGCTCGGCGCTGAGCTCGCGGATTTCCTCCTCGACCTTGGCGAGGACCGACGCCGTCTCCGTCCAGTCGAAGCCGACGCGGGCAGCGCGGCGCTGCAGCTTGAGCGCGCGCGTGAGCGCAGGCAGCGAAAGGGCAACCCCCTCGAGGGCACTTTCGCCCCCTTGCCCGCGGGCCGCAGCCGCGGCCGCGCGCTCGTTTTCCTTGTGTGCCTCCCAGGCCTGCCGCTGCGTCTCGGCATCCTTGATCTCCTCCTCACCGAACACATGAGGATGGCGCCGTATCATCTTGTCGGCAATAGCGCCGGCCACGGCCTCGAAGTCGAAGGAGCGGGCTTCCTCGGCCATCCGCGCATGGAACACCACCTGCAGCAGGAGATCGCCGAGCTCCTCGCGCAAGGCGTCGAGATCCTGGCGCGCGATGGCGTCGGCGACCTCATAGGCTTCCTCGATGGTGTAGGGTGCGATGGTGGCGAAGCTCTGCGCCATGTCCCAGGGGCAGCCGCGCTCGGGATCCCGCAAGCGCGCCATGATCTCGAGGAGACGGTCGATGTTGCTTCGGGCCATGAGGCGGGGCTGCCGTCGCGGGGGGAAGGGGGCGCCCCAAGGGCGCTTCCCGGAGTCATAGCGCAGGATCGCGCAAGGCGAAAGGCTGGGGCCAAATCCGAGGGACGCCGCGTATAACATGACGGCGCAAGCGCGAGCCGGGTCCGGCGAGGCCGCTCTCCGCTGCTCGAGCGCTCGCGCGCTTACTCGCGAAAGGAGATCGCTGCGATGAGCGAGCCCGTAGTTCTATGCAAAACCGATGCGCGCGGCATCGCAACCATTACGCTCAACCGGCCGGCGCTCAACAACGCCTATAACCGCGAGATGATCGCGGCCCTTGCGGAAGCGCTCGCGCGGCTCCGCCCGGACCCCGCGGTGCGGCTCGTGGTTTTGCGGGGTGCCGGCAAGCATTTCCAGGCGGGAGCCGACCTCGGCTTCCTGCGCGAGGCCGCGGCCATGCCGCCGGCCGAGAACCTGGAGGTATCGCGCTTGACCGTGGCGGCGTTGGCTGCGCTCTACCGCTACCCGAAGCCGACGCTTGCCCTTGTGCACGGCGGCTGCTTCGGCGGCGGGGTCGGGATGGTCGCCGCCTGCGACATGGCGATCGCGGCCGAGGATGCGATCTTCGCCATCAGCGAGGTGCGTTGGGGCGTCGCACCGGCGCCGATCCTGCCCATGCTGGTGGCGCGCATGGGGCTCGGGGGTGTGACGCGCTACGCGCTCACCGCCGAGCGCTTCAGCGCCGCCGAGGCGCTTAGGCTCGGCCTGGTGCAGGCGCTTTGTCCCGCGGGCAAGCTCGACGACGCTGCCGCACCGATCATCGAGCACGTGCTCATGGCGGCACCCGAGGCGATCGCGGTGACCAAGCGAATCGCCCATGAGGTCGCCGCCGGCATGGCGGGCGAAGACGCGCCAGAGTACCTCGCCAAGGAGGCGGCGGAGCGGCGGCGCTCTCCCGAGGCCGCCGAGGGTCTCGCGAGCTTCTTCGAGAAGCGCAAGCCGCGCTGGTATCCGGGAGGGGGCTAAAGCGGGCGCGAGCGTCAGGCTGTCCCGGGGCAGGCGGGAGCGAGGGCGGCTGCCCCGGCGCCGCAGGCGTGCCGGCGCGTCTCGTGCTAAGATCGCATAATGTATATTATGGAAAATAAGGCGGCGACGTTACACCTCACGAACCCAGGCCCCAAGGACTGTGGATATGACTATCGCCGCCGCCGGCCAGGGGTCTTACGAACCCTCGCCTTGGCACTCCCGCCGGCGCCAAATCGCTCTCGCCCGGCGAGACGTTCCACCGCATGTTCGACGTCGCGCTGCCGTCCGATCACAAGAGAGAACAGGAACCGCGCTCCTTAAACCGAGAAGGAGGCATGAGTGCCGGAAGGTCCGGTAGGACATGCAGCTCGGCGCGAAGAGCAATCGTGTCGATATCGCGCCGCTGCAACCGAGGGGCAGATTACGGGACGCGTCAGCGCAGGCCGGCTGCCCGGTCTCGCTCCAACCAGGGTGTCGACCCCATCACTGCGCGAGATGGCGGCCATCAGAATTTTTCGTTTGTCGTGACGGGCCGGCGCGCGTCCACTTAGCCCATGTCCGATCAGCACCCTCCCCTCGCCCGTGCAGAAGCGTTCTGCCGGCGTTTCGGCCTGCGCGTGCCGGTGCTGCTCGCCCCAATGGCCGGCGCCTGCCCGCCCTCGCTGTCTGCGGCCGTCGCGAATGCCGGCGGCCTGGGCGCGTGCGGCGCTTTGCTGATGCAACCCGCCGCCATCCTGAGCTGGGCCAAGGAGCTGCGGGCGGCCAGCAATGGCCCGTTCCAGCTCAATCTCTGGATTCCCGACCCGCCGCCAAAGCGCGACGCCGCCCACGAGGCCGCGGTAGGCACCTTCCTCGCTGCGTGGGGGCCGGAGGTGCCGCCAAGCG
>DATEQI010000263.1:0-16802 GCA_035272805.1 Alphaproteobacteria bacterium
TTCGAGACGTTCCTCGGCGAGCGCCTCTTCGCCCCGCTCGGCATGAAGGACACGGGCTTCAGTGTGCCGGCCGCGAAGCTCGACCGGCTCGCGACCAGCTACTGGACCAATTTTCAAAGCGGCGCACTCGAGCTCTATGACGAGGGGCGGGGCGGTCAATGGAGCCGCCCGCCCGCGTTCCCCTCGGGTGGGGCGGGGCTGGTCTCGACCATCGATGACTACCTCGCCTTCGGCCGGATGATGCTCGCCAAGGGCAAGCACGGGAACGCGCGCGTGCTCTCCAGGCCTGCGGTCGAGACCATGACGACCGACCAGCTGACACCGGAGCAGAAGGCGGTCTCCGGCATCGTCCCGGGCTACTTCGAGAGCCACGGCTGGGGCTTCGGCCTCGCCGTGGTCATGCGGCGCGAGGAGGTGGCGGGAGCGGTCGGCAAGTTCGGCTGGGACGGCGGCTTGGGGACCTCCTGGGCTGCGGACCCGAGCGAGGACCTGGTCGGGATTCTGATGACGCAGCGCGCCTGGACCTCTCCCCGGCCTCCAAATGTCTGTCTCGATTTCTGGACCTCGGCCTACCAGGCGATCGATGACTGAGGCGTCTCGCCAATCGCCCCCAACCGCTGAGAAGGAGAGCCAATGCAAGTCCAACCCTACCTGTTTTTCGACGGCCGCGCCGAGGAGGCGCTCGAGTTCTACCGCAAGGCGCTCGGCGCCGAGGTGACGATGCTCATGCGCTTCAAGGACTGCCCCGAGCGCGATCAGCAAGCCATGGTCCCGCCCGACTCCGCGGAGAAGGTGATGCACGCGAGCGTCCGCATCGGCGACACGAGCGTGATGGCTTCCGATGGCCGCTGCCAGGGACGGCCGAGCTTCCAGGGCTTTTCGCTCTCGCTCACGGTGCGTGAGGATGCCGAGGCCGAGCGCCTCTTCGCCGCATTGGCCGACGGCGGGAAGGTACAGACGCCGTTGACCAAGACCTTCTTCTCCTCGCGCTTCGGCATGCTCGTCGACCGCTTCGGCGTGGCGTGGATGGTCATCGTCGCAGCTTGAGGGGGACCCGCGGATACCCAAGCTGGCAAAGAAGGAACCCTGACGATGCGATTCATGATGCTGATGATGCCCAAGGGGTACGGAGCGGCAGCGCCGGGCGCGATGCCGGACGCCAAGGCCGTGGCGGCGATGATGAAGTACAACGAATCCCTGAAGAAGGCCGGCGTGCTGCTGGCGCTCGACGGCCTTCACCCGCCCTCGATGGGTGCCCGCGTCTCCTTCGCCGGGGGGGAAGCCCAAGGTGAGCGAAGGACCTTTCACCGAGGCGAAAGAGGCGATCGGCGGTTACTGGATGATCCAGGTGAAGTCGAAGGAAGAGGCGATCGCATGGGCGTCGCGCTGCCCCGCGTCCGACAATGAGGTGATCGAGGTCCGCCAGGTGCAGGAGCTCTCGGACTTCCCCGCCGATGTCCAAAAGGCCGCGGGCGGATAGCCGGCCATTTCTCGCGTCGCTTACCGCAACTGGGGCGTGGACTCATAAGCACTTAGCCAAATCCGGGTGAATGCGATCTTGCTAACGGCGAGATAGTTGGTTGCGAGCTTGTCGTAGCGGGTGGCGATGCGACTACATTGCTTGATCTTGTTGAAGAACCGCTCGACCCAGCATGTGCGAAATTACGCGCTAACCGGACATATGTCGGACGTGGCGGAATCGACGCGAATGACCCGATTCGGACATGGGCCGGGTATCTCGTCCCGCGCCCGAAGTTCACTTGCACGCGGCCAAGTCTCTCGCCGGTCCGCTTCTCACTGTGATATACTTTGGCAAATAGCATGCTACCGGGCCTAGGCGCCCTCCGGAGAATTCCATGCAGCAGGGCCGAGCCGAGCGGCGGCTCGCCGCCATTCTGGCCGCCGATGTGGTCGGCTACAGCCGGTTGATGGGCGTCGATGAAGAGGGCACCCTCCGGCAATTGAAGTTGCTCCGCAAAGAACTCGTGGATCCGAAGATCATCGAGCACCGCGGACGAATCGTGAAAACCACCGGCGACGGTGTGTTGGTCGAGTTTGCGAGCGTGGTGGACGCGGTGCGCTGTGCCGTCGATGTTCAGCGCGGGATGGCAGAGCGCAACGCCGCGATGCCGCAGGAGAAGAGGATCGAGTTCCGCATTGGCATCAATCTTGGCGACATCATCATTGACGGCGACGACATCTTCGGCGACGGCGTCAACATCGCCGCACGGCTCGAAGCCTTGGCCGAGCCCGGCGGGATTTGCGTCAACCGTGTAGTCCGCGATCAGGTGCGCGACAAGCTCGACATCGCCTTCGAGGATTTGGGTGAGCAGCAGGTCAAGAACATCGCCCGGCCGGTGCATGTGTATCGAATTCAGCCCGAACACTGGTCGTCGAAGCTTACCGCGGCCGGGGCCGTGTCCGAAGCATCGAAACCGGTCCTGGTGCTGCCCGACAAACCTTCCATCGCCGTCTTGCCGTTCCAGGACATGAGCGGTGATGCAGATCAGGAGTACTTCGCCGACGGTGTGGTGGAAGAGATCATCACAGCACTATCACGTATGCGTTGGCTGTTCGTCATCGCGCGCAATTCGAGCTTCACCTACAAAGGCCATGCCGTGGATGTGAAGCAGGTTGGTCGCGAGCTGGGCGTACGCTACGTAGTCGAGGGCAGCGTGCGCAAGGCGGCGAACCGGGTGCGCATCACTGGGCAGCTCATCGATGCCTCAACCGGGGCACATCTTTGGGCTGATCGCTTTGACGGTGGCCTCGAAGACATCTTCGATCTGCAGGACCAGGTGACCGCAAGTGTGGTGGGCGCAATCGCGACGAAGCTGGAGCAGGCGGAGATTGAGCGTGCCAAGCGCAAGCCAACCGAGAGCCTCGACGCCTATGACTATTACCTGCGTGGGATGGCGAGCGCTCATCAGTGGACCGAGGAGGGCGTCAGCGAGGCGCTACGGCTGTTCTACAAAGCGATTGAACTCGACCCAGACTTCGCCGAGGCCTATGGCATGGCCGCGTGGTGCTACGTCCCGCGCAAGGCGAATTGGTGGATGGGCGACCCCGTACAGGAGATCGCCGAGGCCGAACGGCTAGCCAGGCGGGCAGTGGATTTGGGCGCGGACAACGCAGTTGCGCTCGCGGGGGGCGGGTATGCACTCGCCTTTGTTGTCCATGACCTCGACAGCGGCGCTGCCTTTATTGATCAGGCGCTCGCGCTCAATCCGAACCTGGCGTTAGCGTGGCATTGCAGCGGATGGGTAAAAGCCTTTCTCGGTGAGCCGGAAGCAGCGATCAAGCAGCTGACGCATACGATGCGCCTGAGCCCACTCGATCCGCTCGGTTTCCGAGCGCAGGGCGGCATTGCATTCGCCCATTTCCTTGCCGGGCGCTATGACGAGGCGTCGTTGTGGGCGGAGAGGGCATTGCGGCAGCGGCCCACTTTTCTCCCTGCAATACGCGACTTGGCGGCAGCCGATGCGCTCGCCGGGCGGCTTTTCGAAGCACAGAAAACAATGGCGCATCTGCGCCAGCTTGCCCCCTCTCTGCGCGTTACCAATGTCAAAGATTGGGTCCCGTTTCGCCGACCCGAAGACCTCGCAAGGTTAGAGGATGGCTTGCGAAAAGCGGGACTGCCGGAGTGATCGGAATTTAGCTGGCGGCGCACGGAAATGTCGTTTTGCTGTGCGCTCTATCAGCCATGCCGCCGACAATCCAAGGCATGATGGGCAGATTACGTTGCTTTGTCGGGCGGCAACATGTCAGGGACGTTAGAGGCGAATACCACGGACGGCATCGATCGCTCGTTAACGTAGAGTTGGAATACGTCCGGTCTCGCATAGTGGCCAACCACGTCGAAGTCGTACTTACCGCGCGCAATTTCACCAAGGTGCAAGTCGGCGGTAAGGATACGCTCGCCTTCGAAGCATGGACCAGCCAATACCTGGCCAAGCGGATTGACAATGCAGCTGCCTCCCCCCATCAGTACGATCTTGGGATCGTCCCCCTGGATCGGGTGGTACTCGGGCGGGCAATCTGCGCGCGTGAGGTATTGGCAGCTAGAGAGGACGAAGCACCGTCCCTCCAGTGCGACGTGTTGCATGGTTGGCAGCCAGGTCGGCCGGCTGTCGGCGGTGGGCGCGCAGTAGATTTGGATGCCCTTCGAGTACATCGCCATCCGCAACAGCGGCATATAGTTTTCCCAGCAGATGACTGCTCCAAGCCGACCGTAATTTGTATCAAAGACCGACAGTGTCGAGCCATCGCCAAAGCCCCAGACAAGGCGCTCCATGCCTGTCGGCATGAGCTTGCGATGCTTGCCGCGAAGGCTCCCATCTGGAGCAAAAAAAAGGACCGTGCAATAGAGCGTGCCGACATCGCGCTCGATCACTCCGACTACGAGCTCTACACTACTGGCCCGCGCTACCGCTCCCATGCGCTCAACTGCGGGTCCGGGTACATCAATCGAACTTTCCCAATACCTGCGAAAATCCTCCCGACCCTCAGCGGAGCGCATACCAACGCGTGCACCAAAGTCGAGTCCCATCGGATAGCCAGAGACAAACGCTTCGGGAAAAACCGCGATCTTCACACTCTGGCGTGTCGCGTCTGCAACGAGGTCGGCGAGCTTCTCGAGGGTTTGTCCGAGGTTCCATACAACGGGAGCAGCCTGCACCACGGCCGCACGAATGATGTCATTCATGGAAGTTTCCACCGAATTCACGAAAATAGGGCAAGCGTGAGCCCCGATGGCACGCTTGACCACCTGGCGCGCCAGCGTGCCGTTTATGCTTACCATCAGAGCTGTTGCGCGCACCATACGCCCTTTCGCGGATCGTTTGCCAGAGAAACAAGGGATGCCTTTTTTGGCTTATATTAGACCGCCGATTTGCTGCCGAACCAGAGCAACTGTTGCAATCAGGGAGCGCCATGCGGCCAACATGGCAAGGAAAATTCGCCGCCTCATTCGATCTCCTCGTTGGCCTGGGCGAGCAGCCCGGGCGCGACACGGGGCGACTTATCGAACCGCTCAGAGAGGGGGCTTCAACCATAGCAGGAGGCGCCCATCATGAATAGGTGCGGCATCTAATTCGCGGCCCGTGGCCGCATGCGGCTTATGTCCGCCCATGGCACTTCTCGGACTTAGCGCCATGTCCGGATTGAGTCCGTAATGCGCTCCAAACCGGATGTTGACTAACCGCTGCGCACCAACCTCGATTTATGAGTAAGCATCCTACCCGAGCGACCCCAGACGGAGCGTCCAAGGGACCACCCGTGTAGTCGTCAGCAGGCCCTTGTGCCTCCACGGATCCTCGGAGAGGCGCGAGCTGATCTCCTCCGCATCGTTCGCTCGAATTATGAGGAGCGCGTCCGGCGTTCCCTCGAGTGGCCCTCCGATCACCACGAAACCTTCGGCCTGGAGCGCGTCCATGAAGGCGGCATGGGCCTTCCAATCCTCCTGCTCTTCCATCGGCAGCGAATTGTTCCAGGCCGCACTCCGCGTGTTCGTGACGGCGAAGAGTCGTGTCATGAGCCTATCCTCCGAGATTCACGACATCGGGAAAACACGGGTCATTGCGAGGCGCCCGAAGGGCAACGAAGCAATCCAGGCGGGTTTTGCAACAAGCGTGCTGGATTGCTTCGCTGCGCTCGCAATGACGGTAATCTCAGATAAGTGGAGTCGGGCCGGTGCGCCAATCGCGCCACAGCACCGCTCAGCTATATCTCCCGCTCGCGATGGTCGAGCCGCCGTCGATCACGATGACCTGGCCGGTGATGAAGCTGCCCGCGCGGCTCGCCAACATCACGGCGGCGCCTGCGACCTCATGCGGCTCGCCGATGCGGCCCAAGGGATAGCTGGCGGTCGCCGCCTTGTAGGTTTCCGGGTTCTGCCAGAGCGCCTTGGCGAAATCCGTGCGGATGATCGCGGGAGCCAGGCAGTTGGCGCGGATATTGTGCCGGCCCCATTCGACCGCGAGATTGCGCGCGAGCTGGAAGTCGGCCGCTTTCGAGAGTCCGTAGATGCCGAGCTTGTCGTGGCCCTTGAGCCCGCCGACCGAGGAGACGATGATGACCACACCGTCCTTCCGCTCGGCCATGCCGGGAAGCACCTTGTTGCAGAGCCAGAGGTTGCTCTTCACGTTGGTGTCCATGGTCTTGTCGTAGGCCTCCTCGCTTATCCCGGACATCGGCCCGAAATAAGGGTTGACCGCCGCGTTGCAGACGAGGATGTCGATGCGGCCGCAGGCGGCGAGTGCCCGTGCCACGAGCTCGTCGAGCTCCGCCAAGCGCGAGATGTTGCAGGGAATCGCGACCGCCTCCCCACCCGCGGCACGGATGGCGGCGGCGACCTCCTCGCACACTCGCACCTTGCGGCTCGAGATCACCACCTTGGCGCCGAATGCGGCCATGGCCTCGGCGATGGCCTTGCCGATGCCCTTGGTCGAGCCGGTGATGACGGCGACCTTGCCGGAGAGGTCGAAGAGATCCTTGTTGGTCATGGCGCGGGCCTCGAGAGGTTGCGGGCAGGCGAGAGGGCGGCCCCTCGCCGGTAGGCACACCGGGCCGGGGCGGCTATGATAGCGGCCGCGATGATAGCAAAGTGCTCGCGCGCGCGACATCGCGTGTCCGCGCGTGGGCAAAAGGATCGGGAGGTCTCTCGTGCGCCTGAAGCTCGATGCGGCCCACACTACCTTCCGCGACGAGGTGCGCCGCTTCCTCGACGCGAGCCTGCCGCAGGACATCCGCGACAAGGTCGAGGCGGGCAAGCGCCTCAGCAAGGAGGACCACGTCGTCTGGCAGAGGATTCTCCATCGCAAGGGCTGGTTGGCACCGGGCTGGCCGATCGAGCATGGCGGCACCGGATGGGGCCCGCTCGAGCGTGCCATCTTCGAGGCCGAGCTCGGGGCTACGCCCGCCCCGCCGGTCATCGCCTTCGGCGTCACCATGGTCGGCCCCGTCATCATCGCCTTCGGCAACGAGGCGCAGAAGAAACGCTACCTCCCCCGCATTCTCGCGAGCGAGGACTGGTGGTGCCAGGGCTACTCCGAGTCCGAGGCGGGCTCGGACCTCGCCGGGCTCAAGACCCGGGCTGTGCCCGACGGCGATCATTACATCGTCAACGGCTCCAAGACCTGGACGACCTATGCGCAATACGCCGACATGATCTTCTGCCTGGTGCGTACCGCAGGTGCGGGCAAGAAGCAGGAAGGCATCTCCTTCCTGCTCATGGACATGAGGAGCCCCGGCATCGCGGTGACGCCGATCGTCACCATTGACGGCGGCGCCGAGGTCAACACGGTCTTCTTCGACAATGTGCGCGTGCCCAAGGCGAACCTCATCGGCGAGGAGGGCAAGGGCTGGACCTATGCCAAATATCTCTTGGCGCACGAGCGCACCGGCATCGCCCGCGTCGGCCTCTCCACGCGGCTCCTGGCCAAGCTCAAGCGGATCGCCGCCCAAGAGGTGAGCCGCGGCCGTCCCCTCAGCGAGGACCCCGAGTTCCGCGCCAAGATCGCCGCCGTCGAGATCGACCTTTTGGCGCTCGAGGCGACCGTGTTCCGCATCGCCTCCACGCAAGGGGCGGGAAAGCCGCCGGGCCCCGAATCCTCCATCCTCAAGATCAAGGGCTCGCTCGTTCAGCAGGCGCTCACGGAGCTCCTGACGGAAGCCGTCGGCGTCTATGCGTTGCCCTACCAGCCCGAGTGGTTTGAGCCGGGCTGGAACGGCGAGCCGGTGGGGCCCGACTATGCCCCTTCACTCGCCTCGCACTATTTCAACTGGCGCAAGGTCTCGATCTACGGCGGCTCGAACGAGATCCAGCGCAACATCATCGCCAAGCACATGCTGGGGTTTTGAGGCGAGCTCAAGCCTCCACGTATTCGACAATGCTGCTGGGCGCGGGTACCGGTAGGCCATCCGCGCGCAATCCTTCGATGTGGAAGCGGATCGCCGCACGAATTTCGCCCTCCACCGCCGCGACGGTCGCGCCGGTCGCAACGCACCCCGGCAGATCGGGCACGAAGGCGGAATAGTTGCCTTCGGCCTTCTCGATCACGACTACGTAGCGCATCGCTGCTACTCCTTCAGCCCGGGCGAATTGGGTGGTGTTGCCGGCCGATTGGACCTCTTGTAGCATAGCGCGTCAGCGGTTGCGGCGAAGCGAAGTACGCGCCGGGTAATGGGTCAGTTTCACCCCATCCTTCGAGACGGGCCTTCGGCCCTCCTCAGGATGAGGTGAAACCCTAACCAAGCTGTCCTCATCCTGAGGAGCGTCGCACATGCGACGCGTCTCGAAGGATGAGGATTGAGCCAAGCTGAGCCACTACTACGCACCGTGTAGTGTTGCTGGAATTGAGCGAGACGCGATGGATTTTTCGCTGAGCGAGGAGCAAAGACTGCTGGCGGAGAGCGTCGCGCGCTTTCTCGAGAAGGAATACCCCTTCGACAAGCGCCGCGGGCTCGTCGCAAGCGAGCTCGGCTTCAGCCGCGACATCTGGCGGCGCTTTGCCGAGCTCGGCTGGCTCGGCATCGGCTCGCCCGAGGAGTCGGGCGGGCTCGGCGGCGGTGCGGTCGAGAGCGCAATCGTGATGGAGGGGATCGGCCGCCATCTCGTGGTCGAGCCCTATTTCTCGACCGTGATCCTTGGTGCTGGCCTGTTGCGGCAAGCCGGCCCCAAGCTCGCGCCGCTTCTTGCCGAGCTTGCAGAGGGCAGGCTCATGCTTGCGCTCGCGCACACCGAGCCCAAGGCGCGCTTCGATCTCGCGCACGTCGAGACGCGCGCAGAGCGCGCGGGCGGCGCTTTCAAGTTGAGCGGCCACAAGTCAGTCGTCCTCGGTGCTGCGAGTGCCGACCATCTCATCGTCTCCGCGCGCACCTCGGGCGCCGTCGCCGAGGCCGCCGGCATCACCCTCTTCCTCGTGCCCAAGTCGGCCGCGGGCCTGAGCCTTTTGCCCTATCGCACCGCCTGCGGCCGGCGCGCGGCGGAGGTGAAGCTCGCGGGCGTCGAAGTCGAGGCCGGTCAAATCCTCGGCGCGCTCGACGGGGGTGCTGTCCTCCTCGAGCGCACGGCGGAGGAGGCGCTCGTGGCCCTTGCCGCCGAGGCGGTGGGTGCGATGGCGGCCCTCCTCGCGATGACGCGCGAATATTTGAGGACGCGCAAGCAGTTCGGCGTGCCGATCGGCAGCTTCCAGGTGCTCCAGCACCGCCTCGTCGACATGTTCATGGCCCACGAGCTCGCGCGCTCGACGAGCGAGGCGGCCGCGCACGTCCTCGGCGATGCCGGGTCCGTTGCCGGGGATCGCGCGCGCGTGGCCGCGGCGGCCAAGGTCCAGGCCGGCCGGGCCGGAAGGCTCGTCGGGCAAGAGGCCGTGCAGCTCCACGGCGGCATGGGCATGACCGACGAGCTCGCCGTCGGCCATTACTTCAAGCGTCTCGCCATGATCGACGTGATGTTCGGCAACGCCGACCACCATCAGCGCCGCTTCGCCGATCTCGAGACGGCGACCGCCTGAAGCCGCTGCGCAGCGCTATGGCTTGGCTGCCGGTGCGCTCGCCGCGGGCGGCGCGGCCGCGGGCGCTGCCGCGGCGGGCGGCGCGGCCGCGGCGGGCGGCGCCTTGGGCGTCCGCGCCTGGCGCGGCGGCAGGGCGGCCTGGACCTCGGCTTCCGCCTGCTTGACGAGATCGAGCGCCTTGGCGCGGTGGCCGTCGTAATCCTGCTTCGCCGTGGTGAGATGGCGCTCGGTCGTGTGCAGCGAGCGCAGTGCGAGGCGCATCTGGTAAACGTCCGTGGTGTCCGCGGCAAAGGCGCTTGCGACTGTACTGGCCGCGATGATGAGTGCCACGGCCGCTGCGGCGTAACGTAGTTTCAGCATCGGGACCTCCCCTTGTTTCGGCGCGAGCCGGACCGCACGATCCGGATCAGCGCTAGCGTCACGGTTTATGACACTCTATGATCCTCCCGCTATAAGCGTCTTGTCAAACGGAGTCCGTCCAAATTGGAGAAATACACCGCCGATCAGCGCGTTGCATCTTGTTTCGCGGCTCAGGCGGTCGCCGGCGGCAAAGGGACACATGCGGCGGCAGGGCGGGGGCTTGCGCCCCGCAGCACTTGCGCCTCGGCGGGAGCGGCCGATTGGCGCCGCGCACCCGTTACACGGAAATGTCCTTTGACCTCTCCGCAGCGCCCGCCTAGCATCGCCGAGGTCAAGGGAGGCCGCTTTGCCCGGATCGCCGAAGAGAGGGCATGCGGGAAGGCTTTCGGCGCAATTTCAATCTCATAGGGAACCATGGCAATGACAAAGCATCGCTCGGCGTGGCTGCATGCAACGCTCGCTGCCGCCGTCGTGGCGCTTGGCGCGCTCGCCGGCGCGCCGGCTCAGGCTGCCGGCAATATCGCGCTCTATACGGCGGACGGTCTCGAGGATTTCTACAAGGCGATCCTACCCGAGTTCGAGAAGAAGACCGGCTCGCGGGTCAGCATGGTCGACACCGGGAGCGGGGCCCTCGTCACCCGCATGGAGACCGAGAAGGATTCGCCCAAGGCGGACGTGCTGATAACCTTGCCGCCGTTCACCTATGCGGCGATCGACAAGGGCCTGACGACGGCCTACAAGTCGAGTGCGGACGCCGCCATTCCGGCCGATCGCAAGGACGCGAACGGCGCCTGGGCGACCTTCATCGACAACTTCGCCTCCTTCATCTACAACCCCAAGCTCGCCAAGGCACCGCAGACCTTCGAGGACCTGCTCAAGCCCGAGTACAAGGACATGGTGTCGTACTCGAACCCGATCTCGGCGGGGGACGGCATGGCGGTCATCATCATCCTGGAGAAGCTGTGGGGCGAGGATAAGACCTTCGACTTCCTCGCCAAGCTCGAGCAGGGCGTCAAGTTCCATACCAAGGGCACCGGCTTCCTCGACACCCTCGTCGGCCGCGGCGAGATCACGGTCGCCAACGGCGATTTCCAGATGGACATGGACGACAAGGTGCACGGCGGCATGGCGATCGAGCCCGTCTTCTTGCGCCCCGCGCCCGGCGCCAAGCCCGTCACCTTCTCGCTGCCCTACACGATCTCGTTGGCCAAGGGCCCGAACCCGGAGGGCGGCAAGGCGCTCATCGACTACCTGCTCTCCAAGGAGGTGCAGGCGAAAGTGAGCGACGTGTTCGGCCTGCCCGCGCGCAGCGACGTGAAGCCCGAGGGGGCGAATGCCAAGGTGCTCGCGGACGCCATCAAGGACGTAGAGGTCGTGCCGGTCGATTGGAAGCACATCATCGACAAGCAGAAGGCGTGGCAGGAGCGCTGGCGCAGCCAGGTGATCGGCGCCTCCACCAAGACGATCGACCGCGTCAAGCCGCAGTGAGCTGAGGCCGGGCGGGGCGGCGTCCGTGGCCGAAACCCTGCCGAGGGCTGCCGCCGCGCCGAAAGCGGCGGCAGCCCGGGAGCCGGCGTCCGGCGTGCGTATCGCGGGGCTCACGGTCGAGCTCGGCGGCCGCGTGGTACTCGAGGACCTCTCGGCGGAAGTCGCGCGCGGCGAGTTCGTCACCGTGCTCGGCAACAGCGGCTGCGGCAAGACCACGCTCCTGCGCTACATCGCCGGCTTCGTGCCGGCGCGCCAGGGCGAAGTGTGGATCGGCGCGCGCAACGTCACCGAGGTGCCGCCGCACCAGCGCAACATCGGCCTCCTCTATCAGAACTACGCGCTCTTTCCGCATATGACCGTGTTCGAGAACGTGGCGTTCGGCCTGCGCGCCCGCAACGCGCCGAGTGCCGAGGTTCGCGAGCGCGTGGCGGCGGCACTCAAGAGCGTGCGCATGGAAGGCTTCGATAGCTATCGTCCGGCCCAGCTCTCGGGCGGCATGCAGCAGCGCATAGCGCTCGCGCGCGCCCTCGTCATCAAGCCGGACATCCTCCTGCTCGACGAGCCGGTCTCGGCGCTTGACGCCAATCTGCGCGCCGCCGTGCGCACCGAGATCAAGCTCCTCCACGAGGCGATGCCGGAGCTTGCCGTCATTTACGTGACCCATGACCGCGAGGACGCGCTCATGCTCTCCGATCGCGTCATGCTGCTGCGCGAGGGACGCATCGCGCAAATGGGAACGCCTCAGGAGCTCTATGATCGCCCGCGCGACCGCTTCGTTGCGACCTATCTCGGGCTCGCGAACTTCCTCTCGCCAGACGCGGTGGCGCGCACGCTGCCGGGCATCGGCCTCCCGCCGCGCGGCGAGGCGGGCGCCTTCTGCCTCAGGCCGGAGAGCCTGCGGCTCGACGACGGCGGCCCCGGCCGCCTCGTGGGCGAGGTCCTGCGCTGCGAGTGGCATGGCTCCGCCGTGCTCCTCGCCGTCCGTAGCGCCGAATGCGCGGAGCCGGTCATGGTCGAGACGGCACGGCGAGGCCGCGTGCCCGAGCCCGGCGAGCGTGTCGTGCTTTCCTACGTCGCCGAGGACTGCGTCTTTGTCCGCGACTAGCCGTACCCTCTTGGCGCGCGGCGCCAACCTTTCGGCCGTCGTTCTCCTCGTCTTCGGCCCCTTCATCCTCTACCCCCTCGGCGGGCTCTTTCTCTTGAGCGTCCGCACGAAGTCGGGCATGTCCATCGACCCCTATCTCCGCTTCTTCTCGGATCCGACGAGTCTCGAGGTCATTCACACTACGCTCGCGATCGTGCTCGCGAGTGCTGCCGTCGCGACGATCGTGGGCGTGGCACTTGCCGCACTCCTTTTCTATCTGCCGTTCCGCGGCTCCACCATGCTCGTGCGGCTGATGGAGCTCTTCGTCGCCTTCCCCTCCTTCCTCGTCGCCTTCACCCTCATCTTCCTTTACGGCACGCAGGGCTCGGTCAACGTCTTTCTGGTGCACACCTTCCACCTCTCGCACGCGCCGATCGACTTCCTCTACGGCTTCGGCGGCATCGTGTTCGCCGAGGTGATCTACTACACGCCCTTCGTCGTCCGCCCCACGCTCACCGCCCTCACGCTGATCGACGAGCGGGTGGTCGAGGCCGCGCGCAGCCTGGGTGCCAGCCCGGCACTCGTGGCGCGGCGAGTGATCCTCCCCATGGCGCTGCCGGGGATCGTGGCCGGGAGCATCCTCTGCTTCCTCTTCATCATGAACGAGTTCGGCATCCTCCTGGTCCTCGGCAGCGCCAAGCTCATCACGCTGCCGCTCTCGATCTACAGTGCCGCCACCGTCGATCTCGACCTCCAGGCCGCGGCCACGCAGGCCGCCGTCATGCTCGTGGCCTCCCTCAGCGTCTTCGTCGTCTATCGGCGCGTGACCCGCGCCGGAACGCGGAGCCATGCCCGTGGCTAGGCGCCGCACCCTTGCGCTTGCCGGCCTGCGCTTCCTGACCGGGGCCGTCTGCCTCTGGCTCTTTGCGGTCCCGGGGCTCGTCGTCATCGTCTCGGCTTTCGCCTCCGACTGGGTGGCGACCGTGCTGCCGACCAGCTTCACGCTGCGCTGGTTCGAGCACTTCGATGCGACCGACGTCGATGCCATGCTCACCAGCTTCGAGGTCGCGGGCATGGTGGCGGCCCTCGGCACCATCCTCGGCCTGTGGCTGGCAATCTCGCTCAACCCGCTCGAGGGACGCCGGCTCGGCGGTCTCTTGGATGCGGTGATCATGGTGCCGAATTCGGTGCCGAGCGTGGTGCTCGGCCTGGCCGTGCTGCTCGCCTACCATGCTCCGCCGCTCGACATCTCGGGCTCGTGGGCGATCGTGGTGCTGGTTCAGACGGCGCTCGTGATGCCGTTCTGCTACCGCATGTGCGCCGCCGCGCTCAAGCAGGAGATCCCCGTCTTCCGCGAGGCGGCGGCAAGCCTGGGCGCGCCGCCCGCGATGGTGCTCCGGCGCGTGATCCTGCCGCTCCTCGAGCCCGCCATCCGCGCGAGCGTGGCGCTCGCCTTCGCCTTCTCGATCGGCGATCTCGGCGCCACCCTCATGGTCTACCCGCCCGGCTTCGCGACCGTTCCGATCGTGGTGATCGAGGACGTCGAGCGCGGCTTCTACTACCGCGCCTCCGCCCTTGCCCTCATCCTCCTGGTCCTCTCGCTCGCGAGCCTCGTGCTGGTGGCGGGACGCGGCCGCCGCGCCAAGGTGGCGGCGGTGGCAATGGAGCGGTAAGCGCCCGGGGCGGCTCAGTCCCCGCCATCTTCCGTCATTGCCGCGCTGGTGGGAGAAGGCAAGAAAACCCTCTCCCGCTTGCGGGAGAGGGAAGGGGCCCATCCCGAAGGGATGGGAAGGGTGAGGGAATGCCGGATGCCGGTGCCGTCCCTCACCCTCCCACGGCCTAACGGCCGCGGGCCCCTCCCTCTCCCGCTTGCGGGAGAGGGGCTTATCGCGATCGGCGCCTCCGCGAAAATGTGTGAATCCCGTAGCGCTTTCGCGGGGGTGACGAATGGCCCATTCTCTCAGTGGATGTCGGCAGCACCCTTCATCGCGGCCTTGAGCTGCGCCGTGGTGAAGCCAGGCGCGCGCGCGGCGTCGAGGATGAGCTTCTCGCGCCGTGCCACCTTGTCGATGGCCGCAGCGAGCCCGCCGAGTGCCGCCTGAGGGACGACGACGGCGCCGTGGCGGTCGGCGTGGATGATGTCGCCATGCCTTACCGTCATGCCGAACACGTTGACCTGCCCGCCGAACTCGACGAGGTGGACGTGGGCGTGGCTCGGCCCGATCTTGCCGGCGAGGAGCTGGAATCCCGCTGCCAGCTGGTCGAGGTCGCGGATGGAGCCGTTCGTCACACCGCCGACGGCACCGAGGCCCTTGTGCACCGCCGTCTGCACCTCGCCCCAGAAGGCGCCGAAGCCGGGCCGCGGATCGATATCCTGAATGACGACGACGGTCGGGCGCGGCTCCGCCGCGACATAGTCGTAATAATTCATGCGCCGCTCGCGCATCTCGGCGGCACTCGCACCCGGCGCATCCATGGCGCGGATCGTGGCCGTGCGCGCATAGCCGACCATCGCCGGGAGCGCGGGGTTCGCCGGGAAGAGATGCTCGGTGGTGAAGCCGGTCGCCTGGCGCTCCGGCATCACGAGCTCGAGGCCGTTGCAGATGGTCGGCGTGTCGTAGCGCGCGAGAAACGCGAGCTGATCGGCGCTGATGGTGTGGACCATTCCCTTTTTCCCCCTTCGCTCAGGACGGGGAGGAGGATCGCCGTCTTTGGCGTAGGCGTCAATCGCGCACGTGAGTCGGTTGATTGCGGCCGCGAGCTGGGGCACAACTGGAAGCAAGAGGGGGGCGCTCTTCCCGCCAGCCGCGCGGCAGTGCCTTTGCGGGGCCTGAGAATCCCCCCGAGGGGGCGAGATGACGGACAGCCGCATCGTCAAGGTGATCGGCCGGCGCGTATGGGATTCGCGCGGGCGGCCTACGGTCGAGGCCGAGGTCGCGCTGGCGAGCGGCGCGCGCGGCCGGGCGATTGCGCCGGCAGGGGCCTCGCGGGGGCGCGGGGAGGCGGTCGAGCTGCGCGATGGCGGCAGCCGCCTCGGCGGCTTCGACGTGCGCCGCGCCACCGCGCACGTCAACGGCGAGATCGCGAAAGCGCTCATGGGACGCGATGCGACCGATCAGGAGGGCGTCGACGAGACCCTCGTGGCCCTCGACGGCACGCCCGACAAGGGACGCCTCGGCGCCAATGCGATCGTCGCCGTCTCCATGGCCAACCTGCACGCGGCCGCGGCGGCGCAGGGGCTGCCGCTTTACGCCTATCTCCTCGACGAGGAGGAGGTGACGCTGCCGCTCCCCGAGATCCAGATCTTCGGCGGCGGCGCGCCCGCGGACCGGCGCGTCGACATCCGGGATTTCATGGTGATGGCGATCGGCGCCGGCTCCTTCGATCAGGCGCTCGAGTGGACGGGCGAGGTCTATCGCGCCGCCGGGCCGATCATGCGCGAGTGGGGCACGCTGCAAGGAGTGACGGACGAAGGCGGCTTGTGGCCCGCCTTCGACTCGAACGAGGAGGCGCTCGATGCGCTGGTGAGCGCGATCGAGCGCGCGGGCCTCGTTCCCGGCGAGGAGATGGCGATCTCGCTCGACCTCGCGGCATCCGAGTTCTACGAGGACGGCCTCTACCGTTTGGCGCTCGACGGAGTGGAGCTCGATTCGGACGAGATGATCGACATGCTGATCGGCTGGCTCGACCGCTACCCGATCCGCTCGGTCGAGGACCCGCTCGCGGAGGACGACGCCGACGGGCTCGCCCGCTTCACCGCGGCGGTGGGCGAGCGGGTGCAGATCGTGGGCGACGACTTCCTCGTGACCAGTGCCGCGCGCGTGCGCGAGGCCGCCGAGATCGGCGCGTGCAACGCCATGCTGCTCAAGCCCAGCCAGGCCGGCACCATCAGCGAGACGCGCGCGGCACTCGATGCCGCGCGCGAGGCGGAGTGGGGTGCCGTCGCCTCCGCCCGCGCGGGCGAGAGCGAGGACACCACCATCGTGCACCTCGCGGTCGGCTGGGGCATCGGCCAGCTCAAGGTCGGCTCCTTCGCGCGCTCCGAGCGCATGGCGAAGTGGAACGAGGGCCTGCGCATCGAGGAGGCGGCCGGCGCGCGGGCGCGCTTCGCCGGCGGCCCGGAGGGCCGCCTCTTTCGATAAGTGCAAAGGGCGCGTACGCGCGCTGGGCGCCGAGGGCCGCCTCGCCCTTCGAGACGCGCGCTTCGCGCGCTCCTCAGGGTGAGGCGGCCTGCACATCCAGCGGCTTTCCTCGTCCTGAGGAGGGCCGAAGGCCCGTCTCGAAGGACGAGTAAAGCTGCGCGCAGGCGTTCCCGACACGGGCCGGTCACCGCACCCCAACTTCACAAATCATTC
>DATEQI010000264.1:0-3250 GCA_035272805.1 Alphaproteobacteria bacterium
CGTCAAGCGCGAGGCCGAGAGCCGGCAGGATGTGCCGGCCTGAGCGTGGCTGACTTCTCCTCTCCTCCTTCAGGAGGAGAGGAAGGGGCCCATCGCGTAGCGATGGGAAGGTGAGGAGGGCGAGTGCAGCGAGCGTCTACAACAGAATGCGCGCCTTACACAATCACCTCCTCACCCCGACCCTCTCCTCCTGAAGGAGGAGAGGGAGAGATCGCCCGTGATGGGTTGACAGTGCCGCCCACCGCCCCTATGTTCCGCCCTCCGCTTGGCAAAGGACGCCCGCGATGAAGATCGTCAACTCCCTCAAGTCGGCCAAGGTGCGCGACAAGAATTGCCGCGTCGTGCGCCGCCGCGGCCGCGTCTACGTGATCAACAAGACGAACCCCCGCATGAAGGCGCGGCAGGGCTGAGCCAGCCCGCCCAAATTCAGCCGAACCTCGCGTCCCGCCCCCTTCTTCTCCGTCTATCGCGGTAGGCCAGCGACCGCCGCCGGAATGGCGATGAGGCGAGCCGGCTCGCTTGGCCCGGATTTCGGTATCCTAGCGTGCCTTTCCGCGCTATTATGGGCTGCTGGGCGCTTGCTCGTCAGCAAGGCGGAGAGAGCGGATGTATCAGCTCGCAGTGGATGTCGAGGAGGGCCAACCGGCCCGCGATCGCTCGCGGCTGAAGAAAGCGGTACTTTGGGTCTCTCTCGCGAGCGCCGGTCTCCTGGTGATCCTCGTCTCCATCGGCTTTTTTCTCGATTATCAGCTGAGCCGCGCGCGGGACTCATTCATCTACGGCTGCGAAGTAGCACAAGTCGATTACGACCGCTGCGATATGCTCGCCGACGCCTATGGCTATCCGGGATCCATTCCGCGCCTCGTCCGCTTTTGGTACGTGAAGCATAGTTTGCAGCCGGTCGTGCCGCATCTCGGAAAGTGACGTTCGAGGCAAGCGTAGCTTCGGCACGTCTCGTGCGAGCAGTGTCCTGGCTCTGAAATTCACGACATCAGGAAAACACTAGTCATTGCGAGGCGCCCGAAGGGCGCCGAAGCAATCCAGAAATGGTTCCGCACCAGGCGCACTGCCCCGGCGTACGCCGGGGTTCGCTGCGCTCGCAATGACGGCTATTTACGGGTGAGACGAACTTCCGAATCGGGAAACTTACAGCTTTCGCAAATCGGTAATATGAATTGACCGAGCTATGGGCCGCGCGCATAGTCCCAGCCTCGCGGCGAGGGTCGTCGGCTTGAGCCCTTTGTCTCTCTCGGACTCGAGTCGCAAGGCGGCTCGAGGCGCGGGCGAAGCGAGCCGGGTGAGGGCGCTGGCGCGGCGAGCGGGAGGAGGGCGATGTCGGGCTTGGTAATGCCGGCCCTCGACCAGGGCACTCTCGGGCGACGTGCGGAGATCGCCGCCGACTTGCGGCGGCTCGTTCCCGGCGAGGGCGTGATTTCCGATACCGACGAGCTCAAGGTCTACGAGAGCGACGGGCTCACCGCCTATCGCCAGCCGCCCATGCTCGCGGTCCTCCCGGAGAACACCCGCCAGGTCGCGGCGGTACTGAGCTATTGCCGCGAGAACCGCATCAAGGTGGTGCCGCGTGGAGCGGGCACCTCGCTTTCGGGCGGTGCGCTCCCCCTCGGCGACGGCGTGCTCTTGGGGCTCGGCAAGTTCAGGCGCATCCTCGAGGTCGACTACGACAACCGTACTGCTACGGTGCAGCCCGGCGTCACCAACCTCGCGATCTCGCAGGCCGTGGAAAGCGCGGGCTTCTACTACGCGCCCGATCCCTCGAGCCAGATTGCCTGCACCATCGGCGGCAACGTCGCCGAGAATTCGGGCGGCGTGCACTGCCTCAAGTACGGCGTCACCACCAACAACGTGCTCGGCGTCGAGCTCGTGCTGATGGACGGCGAGATCGTGCGGCTCGGCGGCAAGCATCTCGATGCGCCCGGCTACGACCTCCTCGGCGTCGTCACCGGCTCGGAGGGCCTCTTGGGCGTCATTACCGAGGTGACCGTGCGCATTCTGAGGAAGCCGCAGAGCGCGCGCGCGATGCTCATGGGCTTCATGAGCAACGAGGCGGCGGGCGAGTGCGTCGCCGGCATCATCTCGAACGGCATCATCCCGGGCGGGCTCGAGATGATGGACAAGCCCGCGATCCATGCGGTCGAGGATTTCGTGCATGCGGGCTACCCCCTCGATGTCGAGGCGCTGCTCATTTGCGAGCTCGACGGACCGCCCGCGGAGGTGGACGAGCTCATCGGCCGCGTGGACGCCGTCGCCCGGGAGAAGGGTGCCGTCTACAGCCGGGTCAGCAACTCCGAGGAGGAGCGTCTCAAGTTTTGGGCCGGGCGCAAGGCGGCCTTCCCCGCGATCGGCCGCCTCACCCCCGACTATTACTGCATGGACGGCACGATCCCGCGCAAGGAGCTCTCCAAGGTGCTCGCGCGCACGCGCGAGCTCGCGGCGAAGTACGCGCTCGGCGTCGCCAATGTGTTCCATGCAGGCGACGGCAATCTTCATCCGCTCATCATGTATGACGCGAACAAGCCGGGCGAGCTCGAGCGGGCGGAAGCCTTCGGCGCCGACATCCTCCGCCTCTGCGTCGAGGTGGGGGGCGTGCTCACCGGCGAGCACGGAGTGGGGGTCGAGAAGCGCGACCTCATGGGCACCATGTTCAACGAGCTCGACCTGGGGCAGCAGGAGCGGCTCAAGTGCGCCTTCGATCCCGAGCAGCTGCTCAATCCGGGCAAGGTGTTCCCTACCCTCCATCGCTGCGCCGAGCTCGGACAAATGCACGTGCACCGCGGCAGCGTGCGCTTCCCGGACATTCCGCGCTTCTAGACCGGAACTGGGCGTGCCCATGTCAGAGAATGTGAAGCCGCGCGATGCCGAGGAGGTGCGGGCGCTCATCGAGTGGGCGGCCGCCGAGGGCATGCCGCTCGAGCTTGCGGGTGCGGGCACCAAGCGCGGGCTCGGACGGCCGGTGCAGGCGACCCACAGCGTCGATCTCAGCGCCCTTTCCGGAGTGACGCTCTACGAGCCGGAAGAGCTCGTGCTCTCCGCGCGCGCCGGGACCCGGCTTGCCGAGATCGAGGCGCTGCTCGCGGAGAAGCGCCAAGCGCTCGCCTTCGAGCCCGCCGACCTCGGCCCGCTCTATGGCGCCAAGGCGGGCGAGGGCACCATCGGCGGCGTGCTCGCCGCGAACCTCTCCGGCCCGCGGCGCATCAAGGCGGGGGCGGCGCGCGACCATTTCCTCGGCTTC
>DATEQI010000265.1:0-7428 GCA_035272805.1 Alphaproteobacteria bacterium
TCGACGCGCGGGCAACGCTCGCGGCCCCGAGCTGAGTCAGCCGGCGGCGGGCAAATGGTGCTTGGCGAGATAGGCGCGATAGGCCTCGACCTCGGCGGCGATGCGCGCCTGGTCCCAGCCCAGGATGTCGGCCACGGCGCTCGCGGCCCGCTCGGCGGCACCTGAGGCCATGGTCGCCGTCCAGCCGGCACCGGTGCGGCGGAACAAGAGGTCCACCAGATTGGTCACGTGCTCGTGCTGTGCTGCGTGGTGCAGATCGGCGATCTTGATCCCGCTGTAGTCGTCGAGGAGCGGCGGCGAGTTCTGGTTCTCGGGAAAAAGCCGCGCGGCGTAGGAGAGCGCTTGCGCCTGCCCGGACGGCGCCAGCCGTGAAGCTACCGCCTTCGCGATCTCGATGCCGGCGGAGCGGTGGGTCATGATCGGTCCGGCGGTCAAGGCGAAGACGTTGGGCATGCCTTCGCGGCCGAGATCGTGGAGCTCGCGCGAGCGCTTTCCCTTCGGCAAGGCTTCGTCATAGGTGAGCGGCCGCACGCCCGCCCAGCTGAAGATCACGTCCCTGCGCTTGAGCCCGAGCGAGGGCAGCAGATGATTGGCCTCGCCGAGCAGGAATTCGATCTCCTCCTCGAGTGGGCGGATGTCGTCGAGATCCCCCTCGTAGAGGGTCTCCGTCGGGCCGAAATAATGCAGCCCGCGCCACGGCACGCAATAGAAGCCCTCGTTCTCGCGGTTGAGAGTGGCGATGCCGTAGTTCTGGCACTCGGGCGGGAGGCGCACCATGATATGGGCGCCCTTGGTGCCGGTAATCTTGCGTTTGGGGCGCTGCCCCCCGGCAACCCGCCGGTTGACCTCGTCGATCCAGATCCCGGCCATGTTGAGCACGAGCTTGGCGCTCACCGCGGCTTGCGCTTTAGGCTCGAGCCCGTCGCGCAGTCCCATGCGCCAGGTGCCGTCGGCCATGCGCTCGAGCTTCTCGACGGCCGTGTAATTGCGCGCCACGGCCCCCATGCGCTCGGCATCCAGGATGGCATCCATCGCGATGCGCTCGGGCCATTCGAACTGATATTCGCGGAACATGGCGACGCGGGTGAGGTGCGAGGGATCGCGCAGCCACTGGATGAGCGGCGTGCCCCGCACCGCGGCGGGATCGAGCAGGCGGTAGTCGAGCGACACGTCCTTCGGGCCGAGGGCCGCGAGCGTGCGAAAGGCGAGGTCGACTTGCCAGCTCCGGTAGGGGCCGTCCCGGTAGATCGGGAAGCAGAAATTGAGCGCGCGCGCCCGCTCCGGCGTGGCCGTGACGAACTGGCTGCGCGATACCATGGCTTGGCGCGCCATGCGCAGGGCCACCGCCAGCCGATTTGGATAGCGCACGAACTCCCAGAGCGAGGAGCCCGGGGCCAGATAGCGCAGCCCGCAATGGAGAAGCCGGCTCGAGCGGCTCGACGAGCCCGAGGCGAAATCGCCCTTGTCGACCAGCAGGACATGATAGCCGGCGGCGGCGAGGTTCTGCGCGGCACTGGCGCCGTTGACGCCCGCGCCGATGACCGCGACATCGAAGGCCTTGCCGTTCAATCCGCTCAGTGCTGTTCTCACGCTTCGCTCCCGCTGTCGCTCACGACGGCGATCCCGGCAGGGGGGGCTGCCAGTCCGGCAGCGGCAGATCCAGCATGGGATTGAGTGGCCGCGGCTCCTGGTAGCCGTAATAGAGTGCGATCACGCTGCGCACGTGGTAGCGCATCTCCGCCTCGGCGGTCGCCACGTCGCGGCGTAGCATTGCGCCCAGGATGCGGCGGTGGTCCGCCATCGCGTTGAAGGTGCCCTGGTGCCGGCTGAGCTCGCGGTTGCGGATGATCTTCACCTTGTCGTGGAGGCGCTGCATCTCCTGCTCGATGAGCGGATTGCCGCTCAAGCGCGCGATCGAGATGTGGAAGGCGCTGTCCAGCTGGTTGAACGCGGCGACATCGCCGCGCTCGATCACCGGCCGATGACCCTCCATCTCGGCAGTCAGCCCGGCGAGCTCGCCGTCGCTGGCGCGCTCGATGGCGAGCCGCACGGCCATCTTCTCGAGCGCCTCGCGGATCTCATAGAGGTGGCGAACGTCCTCGGGCGCGAAGGTGGTGACGGCGTAGCCGCGCCCGGAGCGCACCACCAGGCCCTCCTCGAGCAGCCGCGTCAGCGCCTCGCGCACGGGGGTGCGGCTGCCGCCGTAGCGGGCGGCGAGCTCGAGCTCCTGGAGGGGATCGCCGGGCTTGAAGCGGAACGCCGAGATGTCTGCCTTCAACTGACCGTAGATCTGCCTGCTGAGCTGCGCCGCGGCCGGTCTGGCGTTCATCGTCGCGGTCCCACGCGCGCTCGGGCCATATCGCATCTCGGGTCCCGGGGCCGATTGTGCATACTGGAATACCGATAACAGTTTGCCTGCTCAATGTCGAGAGTTGCCGCATCGGGTTGCGGCGGCTACGCGCCTCCAAAGCAGTGAAGCCATTTTCGGCCATTTCCCGAAGTCCGAGACAGCGCCTCCGCGCGGATCGGCCAAGCCCGATATTGACGGCCTACCCCCGAGCGCCTAGTCTCGGTATGCAGAACTAGACGGCCGGCACGGGTCTACCGCAAGCCGGCGGCTCAGCACGGGGAGAGCGCGACATGGCGAACCGGCGGCGGAACGGATTGTCTCGGCGTAGCTTGCTCAAGGGGGCCACGGCCCTTGGCATGACGAGCCTCGCCGGGCCTTGGCTCGTCGGCCGGGCCGGTGCCGCCGGTGCCACGCTCAGGGCCGGCATCACGGGCTACGACGTGATCAATACCCTCGATCCCGGCAAGGCGACGCTGATCCCCGAATATTACGTGATCTGGGCCATCTTCAACGGCCTGCTCAAGTTCGACGACAAGATGGAGATCGTCCCCGACCTCGCCGAATCCTACAAGGTGGCAGCCGACGGCTCGCTCGAGTTCAAGCTGCATCCGAACGTCAAGTTCCACGACGGCAGCGCGATGACCTCCGAGGACGTGAAGTTCACCCTCGAGCGCCTGCTCGACGACAAATTCGCCTCGCCCAACCGAAGCAAGGTCTCGGCCATCGACGAGGTGACCGCGGTCGATCCCACCACCGTGCGGATCAAGACCAAGGAGCCCTTCGCGCCGCTCCTCACCTTCCTCACCAACGCCCGCACCGGCACGCAGATCCTGCCCAAGGGGGTCGTCGAGGCGATGGGTGCGGAGGCGTTCGGGCAGAAGCCGATCGGCACCGGCGCCTTCATGGTCAAGGAATGGAGCGCCAAGGAGCGCGTCGTCCTCGAGGCCTCGCCCCATTACTTCTATCAGGGCCTGCCCAAGCTCGGCGCGGTCAATATGCCGCTCATTTCGGAGGAATCGAGCGGCGTCACGGCGCTCCTCGGCAACCAGATCGACTTGACGAGCACGGCACCCTTCGCCGACGTCCCCGAGCTCGAGAAGCGCAAGGACATCACGGTCTTCAAGCAAGCCGGGCTCAACACGCGCTTCATCGCGCTCAACAATCGCAAGCCGCCCTTCGACGACGTGCATTTCCGGCGCGCGGTCTCGCTCGCCTTCGACCGCGACGCCATGGTCAAGGTCGTGCTGTTCGGCGAAGGTGTGCCGAGCCACGGGCTGATTCCGCCCTCGCTCAAATTCGCCTACGACCCGAAGCCGCGCGAGCTCACCAGCTTCAACGCTGAGCGCGCCAAGGACGAGCTGGCCAAATCCAAATACAAGGCGGGTACCGAGGCGGCGATCCTGACCTGGGGTGCGGGGTGGTGGAAGCGCATCGCCGAGGTCTGGGTCGCCCAGGTCAACCAGACGCTGGGCACCAAGCTCACGGTCGAGGTCACGGAGGCGAACACCGTCTATTCGCGTCAGCGCGCCGGCGATTTCCAGGGTTCGGTATGGGGCTGGCTCGGCTTCGTCGACCCGGACGAATACCTCTACGATGTCCTCTACAGCAAGGGCTACCGCAACTTCCAGGGCTATTCGAACCCCAAGCTCGACGATCTTCTGGTCAAGGCGCGCCAGGAGCTCGACCGCGGCAAGCGCGGCGCGCTCTACAAGGAGGCGGAGGCGATGATGATCGAGGACATGCCGCTCGTCCCCTGCTTCTGCTCGAATGTGCACAACCTGGCGAGCACGAAGCTCTCCGGCTTCGTGCAACTGCCCTATTCCAATTACGGCGATACCTTCCAAAACATATCCATCGCTTGACCGTTCCAGCGGATTGTCGGCTGAATCGGCGGCCGGGGAGGGCGAACCCGCTCCCCGGCAGCTGCTATGGGCCGAGTCCCTCGCGATGATCCGTGCCACCGCGATTTCCTGGCGCTTTCTCGGCATCGCGCTGACCGTCCTGGTCGGCGCCTTCGCCGTCTTCATGGTCATGAAGGCAGCGCCCGGCGACCCGGCCCTCGTCGTGCTCGGCGAGCAGGCGCCGCCCGAGGCGGTCGCCGCCTTCCACCAGCGCTACCACCTGGACGCGCCGGTGCTCGAGCAGTTCTGGTTCTGGTTCGCGGCCGCGTTGGGCGGCGATTTCGGGCGTTCGCTCACCATCGCCGGCGGAACCTCGATCACCGGGCTGATCGCCGCACGCCTCCCCAATACCATCTTCATCGGCCTCTACGCCCTGGTCCTCGCCGTGATCGTCTCGCTGGTGATGGGCACGATCGCGGCACTCCGGCGCGGACGCGTCGCCGACACGGTGGCGACCTCGATCGCGGTGCTCGGCATCTCGATGCCGGATTTCTGGTTGAGCTACGTCCTGGTCTTCGCCTTCGCGCTCGGCACCGGCTGGTTCCCCTCCTACGGCTTCGTCTCGCCCTATCAGTCGCTGTCCGGCGCGCTCTATAGCGGCTTCCTGCCGGCATTTGCGATCTCGGCACCCATGGCCGCCGTGTTCGCGCGCACGCTGCGCGCGGCTCTGCTCGAGGTGGCTCATCGCGAGTTCGTCACGGTCGCGCGCTCTTTCGGCTTCGCCGAGTTCTTCATCTTCCTCCACTTCGTGTTCCGCAACGCGCTCATTCCCTACGTAACCGTGATCGGCCTCCAGGTGCGCTATCTGCTGGGCGGCGTGGTGGTGATCGAGCGCATCTTCGGAATCGCGGGCGTGGGATCGCTCATGGTCGACGCGGCCTTCGGGCGCGACTATCCGGTCGTAGAGGCCTGTGCCATCACCTTTCTCGTGATCGTGCTCGGGGTCAACTTCCTGGTCGATCTGGCCTGCACCTTCCTCGACCCGCGGAGGGCGCATTGAGCGCGGTCGCGATGCCCCTCTGGCGGCGCAGGCTCGGAGCGCTCAAGCGCAACCGGACCGCGCTCGCCGGCGCCGTGATCACGGCACTCGTCGTCGCCGGCGTGACGCTCGGCGCCGAGCTGATGCCCTACTCCGCCGTCGACATGGATTTCGCGAGTATCCTCACCCCGCCCTCCTGGGTCCATCCGCTCGGCACCGATTCCTTCGGCCGCGACGTGCTGACCCGCGTGCTCTATGGCGGACGGATTTCGCTCCTCATCAGCTTCACGGGCGTCCTCATCGCCGCTGCGGCCGGAACGCTTACCGGCATGGCCTCGGCCTATCACGGCGGTCTCACCGACGCGGCGCTGATGCGCTTCTCCGATCTGCTGTTCGCCTTCCCGAGCTTCGTGCTCGCCCTCTTCCTCATGGTGGTGCTCGGCTTCGGGGTCCAGAACGTCATCTTCGCCATCGCGCTCGTGTATTTCCCGATCTTCGCGCGGCTCGCGCGCAACACCACGCTCCTGATCAAGGAGGAGCCCTTCGTCCAGGCGGCGCGCCTGATGGGGCAGGGCGCGCTCAGCATCCTCTTCCGGGAAATCCTCCCGAACATCGCCGCCCCCCTCGTGGTGCAGGCGAGCGTCGGCGTGGCGTTCGGCATCGTGATCGAGGCAGGCCTGAGCTTCCTCGGCCTCGGGGTCCAGCCTCCCACGCCCTCCCTCGGCGTGATCATGGCCGACGGGCGCGAGTACTTCCAGCGCGGGCCCTGGGTTCTGACGCTCACGGGCTTGGTCATCTCCATAGCCCTCCTCGGCCTCAACCTTCTCGGCGACGGCCTGCGCGATCTGACCGATCCGCGGCTCAGGCGGCAGGCGGAGCTATGAGTGCCGCGATCCTCGAGGTCCGCGAGCTGCGCACGCGCTTCCGTGCCCCCGGCGGAATGCTCGAGGCGGTGCGCGGCGTCGATCTCGATCTTCACGAGGGCGAGGTGCTCGGGTTGATCGGCGAATCCGGCTCGGGCAAGACGGTGACAGGGCTCTCGATCCTCCGGCTCCTGCCGGAGAGCGCCAGCACCGAAGCTAAACTGCTGCGTTTCCGCGGGCGCGAGCTGCGCGGCCTATCGAGCGAGGCCTTCCGCGCGCTCCGGGGCAGCCATCTCGCCATGGTGTTTCAGAACCCGGCCGGCGCCTTCAATCCCGCCAAAACCGTCGCTTGGCATCTCTCGGAGATCTTCCGTCGGAGGGCCGCCCGCGGCCATGAGGCCGGCGCGCGTGAGGCGGTTGCGGATTGGCGGACTGCGGCGGAGACGCTGCTGCGGGAGGTCGGCATCGCCGAGCCCGCGCGCATCCTGCGGCTCTATCCGCACCAGTTGAGCGGCGGGATGCTGCAGCGTGTGCTCATCGCCATGGTGCTGGCGCTCGAGCCGGACGTCATCATCGCCGACGAGCCCACCACCAACCTCGACAATATCGTCGAGCGGCAAATACTCGCGCTGTTCCGGCGCCTGCAACGGAAGGTCGCCGCCTCGATCGTCTTCATCACCCACGACATGACGGTGGCCGCCGCCCTCTGCGACCGGGTCGCGGTGATGTATGCCGGCGAGATCGTCGAGCTCGGCCCGACCGCCGAGGTCTTCAACACCCCGAAGCACCCCTATACGCAGGGCCTGGTCGCGACTGCGACGGCCTTGAGCGCTGGCGGCCGACTTCGCGAGATTCCGGGCGAGCCTCCGAGCGCGCTCGAGCGCTTGCCCGGTTGCCACTTCGCACCGCGTTGCATCCATGTCCGGGCCGAGTGCACGGCCGCTCAGCCGACGATGCGCGGGGTGGGTGCTGAACACCAGGTTCGCTGCGTGCTCTATGACTGACGCCGCAATGATGGAGACCGGCAGCGGTACCGCCGAGCCGGCCCTCCTAAGGCTCGACGATCTCGTGGTCGAGTTCGCCAACCGGCACCGCGAGCCGGGCGCGCCGCGGCGCTTCCGGGCCGTCGACGGGGTGAGCCTGGAGATCCGGCCGGGCGAGGTGGTCGGTCTTGTGGGCGAATCCGGCAGCGGCAAGACGACCGTCGGCAAGACGCTGCTGCGGCTCTACGAGCCCAGGGCCGGCCGCATCACCTTCCGAGGCAACGACATCACCCATCTCGGGGCAGCCGCGCTCAAGCCCCACCGGCGCGACCTCCAGATGATCTTCCAAGAC